>JAEDOK010000167.1 GCA_016302005.1 Oscillospiraceae bacterium
GCCATGCCGATGGAGGCAAGGTCGCCGTCGCCCTGATAGGTGAAGATGATATTCTCCGGCATGGCGCGCTTTAAGCCCGTTGCCACGGCGGGCGCTCTGCCGTGGGCGGCTTCGACCATGTCGCAGGAAAAATAATCGTAAGCCATGACCGCGCAGCCTACGGGCGCGACACCGACGGTGTTGCCCTCAATGCCTAATGCGTCGATCGCCTCTGCGACGAGGCGGTGGATAATGCCGTGGGTGCAGCCCGGGCAGTAATGCAGCGGGGCATCCGTCAGGGCTTTCGGCTTCTGAAAAACAGTTTTCATTTCAAACCTCCCGCGATCTCTTTGATTTTTGCAAGCACCTGCTCGGGTGAGGGGATCATGCCGCCCGTGCGGTTGCAGAGGTAGACCGGTCGTTTGCAGCGCGTGGCAAGCTCGACATCCTCGATCATCTGACCCATGGACAGCTCGACGGAAATAAACGCGCTGACGCGGTCGGCTGCCTCGGCAAAGGGAGCCTTGGGGAAGGGCCAGAGGGTGATGGGACGGAGCATACCCACCTTGATGCCCTCGGCTCTTGCGGCGAGGACGGCGTTTCTCGAAACTCTGGAGGCGATACCGAACGCGGTCACGCAGATTTCCGCGTCTTCCATGAGGAAGGATTCATACATGGCTTCCTTCTGCTCGATGACGGCATAGCGGGCGTAGCGCTCAAAATTCGTGCGCTCCAATTCCTCCGGGTTGAGGTAGAGCGAGTTGACGATATTGTGCGGGCGCTGCATTTTGGTGCCCGTGACTGCCCACGGCTTTTCAACCGTCTTCGGCTGATAGTTGCCCATGGTGACCGGCTCCATCATCTGCCCCATTGTGCCGTCTGCCAGCACCATGGCAGGCATACGGTATTCATCTGCAAGATCGAAGCCCTTGACGGTCAGATCTGCCATCTCCTGAACGGAGGAGGGGGCGAGGACGATGATATGATAGTCGCCGTGCCCGCCGCCGCGGGTGGACTGGAAATAATCCGACTGGGACGGCTGAATGCCGCCGAGACCGGGACCGCCGCGCTGGACATTGACGATGAAGGCGGGCAGGTCCGCCCCTGCGAGGTAGGAGATGCCCTCCTCTTTCAAAGAGATTCCGGGACTGGAGGAGGAGGTCATGACGCGCTTGCCTGCGGAGGCGACGCCGTAGACCATGTTGATGGCGGCGATCTCACTTTCCGCCTGTAGGAAGCAGCCGCCGATCTTCGGCATCCGCTTTGCCATGTATGCCGCGACCTCCGTCTGCGGGGTGATGGGGTAGCCGAAGTAGTGACGGCAGCCTGCCTGTATTGCCGCCTCCGCCAGCGCTTCGTTGCCCTTCATAAGTACCTTATCTGCCATAGCGTTCCCGTCCTTTCTACTTTTCTACGGTGATGACGCAATCGGGGCACATCGTTGCGCAGAAGGCGCAGCCGATGCAAGCCGCTTGGTCGGTGATCTCGGCGGGGGAGTGCCCCTTCTTGTTGAGCTTGCCCTTTGCAAGGACGATCAGACCCTTGGGGCAGGCGGCGACGCACAAGCCGCAGCCCTTGCAAAGGTCGGTGGAAAAGGTGATCTTTGCCATAACAACGCTCCTTCTATTCGTAATATTTGGCTTGCAGCCGCAGCGGGAAAAGGTTTGCAACGCGCCCGTCGAGCTGCGGCATGAGTGTTTCTTTGACGGTGTTCAATCTTATGGGAAGTTTACATAATGCGCTAAGCTCCGCGGCGTAGTCCTGCGCGGCAAGAATATCCTCGGCGGTGGTGTCGTTTCCCAGGTTGGAATTGTTGACGATGCCGGTAAAGGGAATGCCGCCTGCCGCTTCAATTTCCCGCAGAACCTCCAATGCCTCCCGGGGTGTGCGGGTGAGCGGGCGGAAGCAGTTGGCGACGAATAGCATCTCGAAGTCGTTTTCCTCTAAAATATAGGGGGCGTAACGACCGAGGGCGAGGGCACCGCGATCGTCGCCGCCGATATCCAAGACCGCGAGACGGTCGTGCCGCTCAACAGCGCCGTAGATCTCCTGCGGCAGGGCGGGAAAATCGACATTGGAATTGGCGTAGGGCGAGGAGATCAGCTCCACGCCTGCCGCGTCCAAGTCCGCCTTGCTGTCCTTGGTGCGGAAGTAGGGATTGACGATATCGAGATCGACGATGGTCACCGGCGCGCCGCGCTTGCGCAGGGCAAGCGCCCAGTTGACCGCGATATTGGTTTTGCCGCTGCCGTAGTGTCCCGCAAACAGCGTGACGCGGCGGTGGGTCAAACTGTCACTCATTATAATTTATTCCTCTGAATCTTACCGCTGACCGTCTTGGGCAGCTCGTCCTTAAACTCGACGATGCGCGGGTATTTGTACGGCGCGGTATGGGTCTTGACATATTCCTGAATTTCTTTTTTCAGCGCTTCACTCGGCTGCGTGCCCTTGGTCAGCACGATGCTCGCCTTGACGACCTGCCCGCGCACCTCGTCGGGAGCGGAGGAGACGCCGCATTCCAGCACATAGGGCAGCTCCATGATGAC
>JAEDOK010000035.1 GCA_016302005.1 Oscillospiraceae bacterium
CCGACGGCGCAAAGCGCATGAAGCTGGCTTACACCCGCGCGATGGTCTCCGCCGCGCTGAACGGCGACTTCGACAATGTCGAGTTCAAGCACCATGATGTGTTCAATGTCGATTATCCGACCTCCTGCCCGAATGTCCCCGACGAAATGCTGGACGCGCGCGGACTCTGGGCGGATAAGGACGCCTACGACGCACAGGCGAATAAGCTGGCAAAGCTGTTTGAGGACAACTTCGCAAAGAAGTACCCGAACATGCCCGCCCACATCGCCGCCGCAGGACCCAAGGCAAAATAATTTCGATTGAAAACGCCCCTTTCCCACTGCGGGAAAGGGGCGCTTTTTTGTGGGAGAGAAGGGAGAAGAGAATCGGAGCACTCCGCGCGGATTCTGTTTTGGCAAAGGGCGATTCGGGCTAAGGACTAAGGACTAAGGGTGAATGACTGAGGTGTGCTTCGCACGATTAAAAAAACGGATCGACTGCCCTCTTTGTCATTGCGAGACCGGTGCGCACACCGGTCGTGGCAATCTCAGGTTGTAGATTTGTACGCAATCGATAGTTCCTGCACCGGCGCGCCCGGTGGTCGCGCCCTACGGCGACGGTTCGTTCCATATTCGTAGGGCACGACCACTGGGCGTGCCGTCCGCGTAAGCGGCAGACGGTACAGGCGAACAGGTTTGTACGCACTTTGTAGTTCCTGCACGCGGGCGGCTGATAGCCGCCCCTACGGCGTTATTCGACGGATTTCAGGGACTCCGCCATGTCGATGCGGTCTAATTTGCGCACCAGGAGCAGATTGACGAGCAGGGCGAGGACGATCGTGATGCCGAAGGACAAGCCGTAGCTCAGCGGGGCGATGCGCACCTCGAAGGACACCATGTCAATGGCGATCTGCTGCATCACATATGCGTGCAGCAGCTTGCCGCAGGGTAGCCCCACCAGCGCCCCCGCAATTGTCAGCAGCAGAATTTCGCGGAACACATAGCTCTGGGTCTCGCGGGGGTAGAAGCCTAACACCTTCACCGTCGCAATCTCGCGGACCCGTTCGGTGATGCTGATATTGCTGAGGTTATACAGGACGATGAACGCCAGCGCACACGCCGCGAGGATCACGACCACGACGATATAGTCCAAGCTCTGCATCATGTTGCCCACCTGATCCCGCGTGGACTGCGTGACGCTGACCGACGAGACGGTGGTGTTTTTTGCCAGCTCCGCGCCGAGGGCGTAGGGGTCGCCGTCCGTCAGGACGAAGGCGCTCTTGGAAACGCACGCCTCCCCGAACAGCGCCTCGTAGGTCTCCGCCGTCATGTAGGCGTAGTGATAGACGCGGTTTTCATGCAGCCCGACGATCTCCGCCTCGACCGTCGTTGTTGCGTCCACGGAGAGGGACAGCTTGTCCCCCACCTTTAAGCCCAACAGGTCAGCCAGCCCTGCGTCGATCACAACGCCCTTTGCGGGATACGGCACGCTTTCGCCGTCATATCGCAGGGTCACTGCCTCCGTAATGCGCGGATCGTCCGTGGCGATTGCGTTCACCGAGACGACCGAGCCGTTGGCGCGGGCTTCATAGGCGCTTGTGGAAACGAAAATGCACTCCGCCTCAGGGAAATCCTCGGCAAAGCGCGCCTGCCGCTGCTCCGTCATGGGGACGGAGAAGGACAGGGCGATATCATAATGCATAATATCCGTGAATTGGTCGTCTGCGATATTCGCGATCGAGTCGCGGATGCCGAAGCCCGTGGCGATCAGCGCCGTGCAGCCGCCGATGCCGAGGAGCATCATGAACAGCCGCTTTTTATACCGCATGATGTTGCGGATGGACACCTTATAGAGGAAGGAGAACCGGTTCCAGAGGATCGGAATATGCTCCAAAAGGATACGCTTGCCCGCCTTCGGGGCGCGGGGACGCATTAAAACAGCGGGCAGCCGCCGCAGCTCATTGCGGCAGGTCAGCCAAGTCGTGCCGACGGAGCAGACCATCGACGCGGCAAGGGACAAAAGCGCCATTTTCCGGTCAAAAATATATTCCAGCGCGGCAAAATTATACAGCAGCGAATAGCCCTCCCAAATCACCACAGGGAAGAGCCATGTGCCGATCAGAAACCCGACGACGCAGCCGAGCAGCGCCGCGCTGCCGGAATAGGAGATGTACTTCCACGCGATGCGTCCGTCGGTATAGCCCAGCGCCTTGAGGGTGCCGATCTGGGTGCGGTGCTCGTCGAGCATACGCGTCATGGTGGTGATGCACACGAACGCCGCCACAAGGAAGAAAAACAGCGGCAGCACCCGCGCCACGCCCTCGACGATGTCCGAGTCGCTGCGGAAGGAGACATAGCCCGTGTTCGTGTCGCGGTCTAAGAGGTAACAAGACGGATGCTCGATCTTCTCCACCTCGACCTCCGCGTCCTCTAACGCGCGTTTGCCCTCTGCCAGCTCCTTCTCCGCGGCGGCAAAGCCCTCCTGCGCCTGCGCATACGCCTCGTCGTAGGCAGCTCTGCCCTCTTCCAGCTCCGCTTCCCCGGCGTAGACCGCCGCCCAGCCGTTTTTGATCTCCTGCTCGGAGGCAGCAAGCTTGGCTTCATTCTCGTCCAACTGCTGCTTTGCCGCGTCCAACTCCGCCTGCGCAGCGGCAAAGCCGTCGTCCGCCTCGGCGCGCTTCGCGTCCAGCTCCGCCTGTCCGGCATCCAACTGTTCCTGCGCTGCAAGAAGCTCCTGATACTGCGCGTAAAAATCGCTGTTTTGAATCTGCTCGATCAGCAGATTCGCCGCGTCCAGCAGACCCTTGCAGGCGAAATACTCCGCGCTGTTCGGCTCTAACCCCGCCAAGCGCTCCTCTAACTGCCGCTGCGTGATCAGCAGGGCTTCATACTGCACCAACACGCCGCTCTCGTCGATCTGCGCCTGCGCCGCGTCCAATTGGGCGCGGTTTTCATCCAGCTCCGCCTGCGCCGCGTCTAACTGCGCATACGCCTCGGTCTTCTGCGCCTCGAATTCGGAAAGCCCCTGTTCATAGGCGGCTTTGCCCTCCGCCAGCGCCTGACGCCCTTCCTCCAATTGCTTTTCGCCCTCGGAGAGGCGGTCGCGGCTGTAGGAGAGCTGCGCCTCCGCGTCCTCCAGCTCCTGCTTTGCGGCGGCAAGCTCCGCCTCGGCGTTCTCCCGCGCAGAGGCGTATTCCGCCGCGCCCTTGTCATACTCCGCCTGCGCCTCGGCAAGCTGCTCCCGCGCCTGCTCGATGATGTCCTGATAGCGCAGCTCCACCCGCTCGTCCAGCGCGGTCTGCAAGCCGTCCTGCGCCGCCTCGACCCTTGCGTCATAAGCGTCCGAATAGAGCGTGCGGTCGGTTTCCGTCAGGCGGAGGTAAATCTCCGTGTAGTAGTCCGCCGCGAACGCCTCCCCCGGCACGCAGACAAAGGCACTGAGCGTTCCGCCGCCCAGCTTGGTCGTGCCGCGCTCCGTGTTGAGATACAGCGGCGAATTGCACAGCCCGACGATGGTAAGCTCCGTTACCGTCAGTGCATTCTCAACGGAGGTCTCCGTAACCGTCAGCGTTTTTCCGATGTCCGCCTCGGAAAAATGCCGCGCCTCGGCAAGGCATTCGTTTGCCTGCGTCGGCATTCTGCCGGCGGTGAGGCTGACAAGGTTGACCTCCTCGGTGAGGGACATCGCCTTCAGCGCCAGCTCCTTGTCGCCCATGCGCGCCAGAAGATCAACGCTGTTCGACCCCTCGGCGCATTCCACCTCCGGCAGCGCGGCAAAATATTCCGCGTCCGCCCGGGTCATGCCGAGGGTGGAGATCAGACGGTAGTCGAACATCCGCGTCTGCTCGACATAGTGCGCGCCCGTTTGCAGCATGGCGGGCTTTGTCGTTTTGACCCCCGCGAAAAAGCCGACACCGAGGGCGACGATGCCCACAATGGCAAGGTAGCGCCCAAGGGTATGGGTGATTTCGCGGAGGTTGTTTTTCGTCCACGCCTTCACCATTCGATCTCCTCAATGGGCGTGGCGTGCTCGTTGACGCTCATGCCCGCCACTGTGCCGTTGCGGATGCGGATGACGCGGTCCGCCATTGCAGTCAGCGCGGAATTGTGGGTGATGATGATAACGGTCATGCCGTTTTCACGGCTCTGCTTCTGCAAAAGTGCGAGGATCTGCTTGCCCGTGGCATAGTCCAGCGCGCCCGTCGGCTCGTCACAGAGCAGAAGCTGCGGCTTTTTCGCCAACGCCCGGGCGATGGCGACGCGCTGCTGCTCGCCGCCGGAGAGCTGGGCGGGAAAATTGCGCATCCGCTCCCCCAGCCCCACCTCCGCGAGCACCTGCGCGGCATCGAGCGGATCCTTGACGATCTGGGAGGCCAGCTCCACATTTTCCAGCGCGGTCAGATTCGGGATAAGATTATAGAATTGGAAGACAAAGCCGATGTCCTTGCGGCGGTATTCGGCAAGGCGGCGCTTGTGGAAGGAGGAAACCTCTTCGTCGCCCAAAAAGACCTTGCCGCTCGTGAGCGTGTCCATGCCGCCTAAGATATTGAGCAGCGTCGTTTTCCCCGCGCCGGAGGGACCGACGATGACGCAGATCTCCCCGCGCTCGACGGTAAAGCTCGCCTTTTGCAGCGCCAACACGGAGGCCTCCCCCGTGCCGTAACGCTTTTCGACATTTTCAAAACGGATAAAACTCATAAGATCACCTCTGTGGAATGGGGAGTGAACAGGTTGCCGTCTGTGGGAAGCTGTAGCAGATGGCATCCCTGACGCGCCTGTGGGCAGTCTGTTTGGCTAAGGGCTAAGAGTGAATGGTGAATGACTAAGGTGTGCTCCGCACGGATTTTGAATTTTGCGTGTTTTACTTGACAGTTTGTTCGGACGAACAGGTTTGTACGCAATCGGTCGTTCCCACACCGGGCGGCTGATAGCCGCCCCTACGGCATGAACTGTAAAATTTCTCGTAGGGGCGGCTATCAGCCGCCCGCTTTTTAATCCGCGCGAAGCGCTCCGACACTTTTCACTTTTCACTATTCCGTATTCCCTTTCCCCCGTCTCCAGTATAGCCCCAACTCCCCCCGCTTGCAAGAAGCCCCCACCGCAATTTACAAAAAATTAAGGAAGCTCTGAATAAATCCGCAAGAGCGGTCGGCGAGAGATTTTGTCGCAAATTGAGGTTGGAAAACCGCAGGAATACTTTGTGTATTTCAAGGTTTTCCAACCGAAAAGTTGCGGCAAAAGATCCGCTGAGCGCCGCAGCTGATTTGTTCAGAGGTTCCTTAAAGAAGGCTCCCCCATCGCATGACGGGGGAGCCGGAAATGAGAATCAGGCGATGTGATATTTCTTGGCGTAGGCATCGTAGGCTTGGACGAAATCGACAAAGCCGCCCTTTTTGACCTCGTTCAAATACTCGTGGGTATCGAAGCTGCCCACGCTGGTTTCGATCATCGCGACGGCGATGTTGGAGCAGTGGTCGGACACGCGCTCGAAATTGGTCAGCAGATCGGACAGGACAAAGCCCATCTGGATCGTGCATTTGCCCGCCTGCAGGCGCTCGACATGGGCGCTCTTGATCAGAGCGATCAGCGCGTCAATGACCTGCTCCAAAGGCTCCACATGGCGCGCCATTTCGAGGTTGTCCTCGGTGAAGGAGTCGATGGTCAGGCCGAGGATCTCATGCAGCGCGTCGGAGAGGTTGGCGATCTCCGCCTTGGCCTCGTCGGAGAAGGTGATCTTCTTCGTGTGGATCTCCTCCGCCGTGCGGACAAGGTTGACCGCGTGGTCGCCCAAGCGTTCAAAATCGCCGATGGTATGCAGCAGTCTTGAGACGCGCCGGGAGTCTGCGTCGGAGAGGGACTTGCCGGACAAACGCACCAGGAATGTCCCGAGCTTGTCCTCGTATTCGTCGAGGGCGCTTTCGTTGGAGAGAATTTCGTCCGCGATCTTCTCGGAGTAGCTGCCGCAGAGGTTGACGGCGGCACGGATGGTCGCACCCGCGAGGGTCGCCATCTTGCAGGTCATATTGACCGCCTCATTGACCGCAATGGAGGGCTGGTTGAGCAGACGCTCGTCGAGGAAAGCCTGCTTTCCATCCTTCTTCGACGGACGGACGAAGAAATTTGCCAATGCGACAAGCTGCTTGGAGAAGGGGAAAAGCACGACCGTATTGACCACATTGAACACGGTGTGGATCAGGGCAACGCCCGCGCGGGAGACCTCGGCATCGAGGAAGCCGAAACGGAAGATCGCGTCCGCGCCGTAGAAGCCGGCAAGGCAGACGACCGTGCCGACCACCTTGATGATAATATGCACAACGGAGACTTTTTTCGCGTCCTTCGTGACACCGATGGAGGAGATGAGCGCCGTGGCGCAGGTGCCGATGTTCGCGCCCAATACGAGCGGAATGGCGACAGTGAAGCTGATCTGCCCGGTGGCGGCAAGCGTCTGGACGATACCGATGGTTGCGGCGGAGGATTGGATCACACCGGTAAAGACCGTGGAGGCGAGCACCGCGACAATGGGATTCTCAAAGGCAAGCAGGAGCTGACGGAAGCTCTCGGACTCCCGCAGACCGTTCATGGAGCCGCTCATCTGATCCATACCGAACATCAGGACGGCAAAGCCGACCATGATCTTGCCGATATCCTGCCGGCGCGTCTTTTTGGACATCATGATCATCGCAATGCCGGCAATGGCGACCGCCGGAGAGAAATTCTTCGGCTGGAGGAGCGCCATCCAGCCCTCGCCGTCCACGCCGGAGAGGGTGAGGATCCAGTTCGTCACGGTGGTGCCGACATTCGAGCCCATGATGACACTGATCGTCTGATCGAAGCGCATGATGCCTGAGTTGACCAGACCGACGAGCATAACGGTCATGGCGGAGGAGGATTGGATCGCGATGGTAATGCCCGCGCCCAAGGTCATGCCGAAGGCCCGGTTGGAGGTCGCTTTTTGCAGGGACCGTTCCAAGGAGCCGCCGGCAAGCTTACTGAGACCGCCGGACATGACATGCATGCCGTAAAGGAAAAACGCAAGACCGCCCACAAGCTGGAGCAGAGCTAACAGTACACTCATGCGAGATTCTCCGTTTCTGTTTGTGATTGTAGTTTTCGAAAGGGGTCGCTACCCTTCCATTTATAATGTAAAGGAAAGGTAAAATAAAGTCAAGCTCCGGTGAAGTTTTCGTAAAAAAAGCGGCACTCTGCACAAAAACGCAGAATGCCGCTTGTTGAAAATTAGGGAATATTGCGTCATACGAGGGAGGCAGTGAATAGTGAATAACGAAGGAGTGTTCCGCACGGATTAAGAATGCGGGCGGCTAATAGCCGCCCCTACGAGAAAAATTGGTTCCTACGCCGTAGGGGCGGCTATCAGCCGCCCGTGCAGGAACTACCGACTTCGTACAAACCTACAGTCAGAGATTGCCACGGGCGCAAGCGCCCTCGCAATGACAAACAAGGTACCCCTCCCTGTCATTGCGAGGAGCGTAGCGACGTGGTAGCGCAGCCGTTCGTGAGGAACGAGCGTTACGGATGCGGCATACCCCCTGCGGGTGCAATCTCGTGCAGGAACTACCGACCGCGTACGAAGCAGCAAACACCGGAAAAACCCGCAGCGGCAAACCTATTCACTATTCACTATTCACTATTCACTGTTCCCTCGCAGCCCTCTACGCCGGGAAACCGAGCCTGATCTCCGTGCCCTTTCCGACCTCGCTTTGCATTTTGATCTCCGCGTTGTGGAACGCTGCCGCGTGCTTCACAATGGACAGCCCCAAGCCCGTGCCGCCGATTGCCTTCGAATGGCTCTTATCCACCCGATAAAACCGCTCAAACACACGCTCCTGCTCCGCCTCGGGAATGCCGATGCCCGTATCCGCGACAATCAGCGTCGGCACACCGTCCAACGGCTTTGCCGTAACCTTCACCGTCCCCTTCGGGCGGTTATACTTGACGGCGTTGTCGCAGAGGTTGTAGATCAGCTCCTCCAACACGCGCCGCACCCCCATGACCTCGCAGGGCGCGATATCCGTCGTGATCGAAATGCCCTTCTCCTTTGCCACCGGCGCAAGCTGCTGCACCACCGCGCAAGCCAGTTCATCCAGCTTCTGGGGGGTCTTTTCCTCTGTGGCACCGCCCTCGTCGAGCTGTGACAGCCGCAAAATATCCTCGATCAGCGCCAAAAGCCGCTGTGATTCCTTACAAATGCGGTCGGCAAAGCGCGGAATGTCCTCCTGCTTCGCCAAGCCCTCGCGGATCAGCTCCGCAAAGCCCGAGATCGAGGTCAGCGGCGTGCGCAGCTCATGGGACACATTCGCCGTAAACTCCCGGCGCAGACGCTCCCGATCCTCCCGCTCGGTCACATCCAGCAGGAGCAGCACCGCACCCGTCAGCGTCTGCCCGTCGTAGGCGGGATTCGCCATGAGCTGATAAATGCGACCGTCCAGCGTGACGCTCTCCTGCGCGTGCTTCCCCTGTAACGCCTCCTCCGCCGCCTCGCGGAAGGGCGCGCTGCGGTTGACCGTGAGCAGGCTCTGCGTCTCGGCTTGCCCGATGTGCAGCAGCCGCTTTGCCGCCTCGTTGCAAAACAGCAGCTGCATTTTCGCGTCAATGACCAGCAAGCCCTCGCTCATATGTCCGGTGACGGCGGCAAATTCCTCCTGCGACCGTCTTAGCTGCTCCATCTGGGCGCGGATCTGCCGGTTCTGGGCGGCAATTTTCTCCAAAAGCGGAGTCAGCTCGTCGTAGGTCTCCACCTTCTGCGGATGCTCCAGATCCAATTCGTTCAGCGGACGCACCACCCGCTTGGACACGCGGTAGGACAGCACCAGCGCCAAGCCCACCGCCGCCAGCAGCACCCACGCCATCGGCTTCAGAATATTGAACAGAATGCCGAACACCGAGTCCTGCGTCCCGCTCACCCGCAGCACCGTCCCGTCGGACAGGCGGCAGGCGTAGTAAATGGTCTTTTTCGAGATGGTCGCGGAATTGCGCGTGCTGTCGCCGTAGCCGTTTTGCAGCGCCTCGGCGATCTCCTCCCGGGCAAGATGGTTCTCCATCGTCGTCTCATCGGCGTCGGAGTCGTACAGCACCTCACCGCTCGCCGCAACCCATGTCACCCGCAGATCGGTCACTCTCGCAGGCTCCAGCGCGGGCAGATATCCTTCCGCAGGCAGTCCGCTTTCCAGCGCGACGGCGATCGTATGCGCCTCGCTCTTTAATTCGTGAAAAAACTGCGTCTCAAGATCCTCGTACAGCACAATCGAGATCAGCGCGCTGGAAAGCAGCAAAATCACCACCGTGACTAACACAATCGCGGTAAAGATGCGTTTTGTCATGCCGTGCCTCCCATGCGGTAGCCCACGCCGCGCACCGTCTCGATGCAGCCCGCCGCCGCGCCCAGCTTCTGCCGCAGGGAGCGGATATGGACATCCACCGTGCGGCTCTCGCCGTCAAACTCGTAGCCCCAAACCTTGGAAAGCAGACTGTCCCGGGTAAAGACCTGCATCGGGTGGGACATCAAAAGCTGCAAAAGGTCAAATTCCTTCCGCGTCAGCTCCACCGGCTTTTCCTCAACGGTGACCATATGGCGCAGGGGGTCGAGGGCGAGCGCCCCGCAGGTCAGCTTCGGTGCGGCATCCTGCGAAGCCGTCCGACGCAAAAGCGCGCGCACCCGGGCGATCAGCTCCATCATGCCGAAGGGCTTTGTCAGATAGTCGTCCGCGCCGCAGTCCAAGCCCACCACCTTGTCATACTCCGTGCTTTTCGCGGTGAGCATGAGCACGGGCAGCTTTTCGGTTCGCGGATCCTCCCGCAGACTGCGCAGCACGCTGATGCCGTCCTCCTCGGGCAGCATGATGTCCAGGATCGCCAGTGCGGGCTTTTCCCGTTCCAGCGCCGCGCGGAACTCCGAAGGGCGCTCAAAGCCCACCGTCGGCATGACCGAGCCGGTCAGCGTATATGCCACAAGCTCGCGGATGCTGCTGTCGTCCTCCAGCAGATAGATCATGTTTCTCACTCCTTTGCGTGAACGCCCGTGATAGAGTATTCCACCCACTCCGCCACATTCACGGCGTGGTCGCCGATGCGTTCCAAATATTTTGCGATCATCAGCAGGTCGAGGCACTCGCTGCCCCGGGACGGCTCCTGCCGAATGCGGGCGACCAGCTCCTGCTTGACGGTGTCAAAGAGGGCGTCCACCGCGTCGTCGTCGTCCTGCACCTGCCGCGCAAGCCCGAGGTCGCGCCGCACGAAGGAATCGACGCTGCTCGTCACCATGCGGCTGGCAGCCTTCGCCATCTGCGCAAGGTGCGTCGCGCCCATGATGTCGTCATTGTTGATGTAACGCATGATCTCGGCAATGTCCGAGGCCTGGTCGCCGATGCGCTCCATGTCGGAGATCATCTTCAGCGCCGAGGAGATCGCCCGCAGATCCCGCGCCACCGGTTGCTGCTGCAACAGCAGCTTCATGCAAAGCGCCTCGATCTCCCGCTCGGCGTGGTCGATCTCCCGTTCAATGTTCTTTGTTTTTTCCGCCGCCTTCGGCTCCTCGGCAAGCGCCCGCATCGACGCAGAGATCGCGTCCTCACACAGCGCGCCCATCTCGATCAGGCGGCGATTTAATAAAGCAAGCTGCTCGTCAAAGCTCGTTCGCATTATCCGAACCTCCCTGTAATGTAATCTTCCGTGCGTTTGTCCTTGGGCATGGAGAAGATCCGCTCCGTCGTGCCAAACTCGACCATCTCGCCCAGCAGGAAAAATGCCGTCTTGTCGGAAATGCGCGCCGCCTGCTGCATATTGTGCGTCACCATAACGATAGTATAATCCCTTTTGAGCTGCAATGCAAGCTCTTCGACGCGGGAGGTGGAGATCGGATCAAGGGCGCTGGTCGGCTCGTCCATCAAAAGCACCTCCGGCTCCACCGCGAGGGCGCGGGCGATGCACAGGCGCTGCTGCTGTCCGCCGGAAAGCCCGAGGGCGGAGGCTTTCAGACGATCCTTGACCTCGTCCCAAATTGCCGCCGAACGCAGAGAGCGCTCGACGAGCTCGTCCAATTTGACTCGGCTGCGGATGCCGTGGGTGCGCGGGCCGTAGGCGATGTTGTCGTAAATGCTCATGGGGAAGGGATTCGGCTTTTGAAACACCATACCCACCCGCTTGCGCAAGTGGTTAACATCCAGCTTGCCGTAAATATCCTCGCCGTCGAGCAAAACCCTGCCCTCGATGCGGCAGCCCTCGACAAGATCATTCATGCGGTTGAGCGTCTTGAGCAGCGTCGATTTGCCGCAGCCCGACGGCCCGATAAAGGCGGTGATCCGGTTGGCAGGCAGATGCAGCTCGATCGACTTCAGCGCCTGAAACTCGCCGTACCACAGATTCAAATTTTCAATGTCGATTTTTTCCATACAAACCTCACGATTTCCATTGTAGGGGCGGACGACTCTGTCCGCCCGTGCAGGCACCCCTTCGGAAGCCGTAGCGCGCGGCATCCCCGGGCAGGGTTTCAGTGAATAGTGAATAGTGAATCACGAAGGAGCGCTCCGCGCGGATTTATCATGCGGGCGGCTAATAGCCGCCCCTACGAGAAAAATTGGTTCCTACGCCGTAGGGGCGGATATCATCCGCCCGCGTGCAGGAACTGCCGACCGCGCACCGATCCGCAATCAGCCGAGAATCCCGCAGCGACAGTTTACCTATTCACCATTCACGATTCACTATTCATTCCCCTCTTCACCGCTTTGCCAGCCGTTTCGCAACCGCCGAAGAGAGCGCGTTGATGCCGATGACAAGCACAAGGAGAATGACCGCCGTGGCATATGCCTCCTTGGTATAAAGCCCCTCGTTGAGCAGGCAGTAAAGATGCACCGCCAGCGTGCGTCCCGAGCCGAGCAGTCCGTCGGCAACGCCGGTGACCGTACCCGCCGTATAAATGAGCGCCGCCGTCTCGCCCACGACTCTGCCGATGGCGAGCACAATGCCCGAGAAAATACCCGGCACCGCCGCAGGCAGCACAATGCGCATGACCGTGCGGAGCTTGCCCGCGCCGAGTCCGAAGCTGCCCTCGCGGTAGCTGTCCGGCACGGCATTCAGCGCCTCCTCCGTGGTGCGCAGGATCGTCGGCAGCACCATGATCGCCAGCGTCAACGCGCCCGCTAACATGGAATTGTCCATTCCGCAGGCGAGGACGAACATCAAATACCCGAACAGACCGTAAACAATCGACGGAATGCCCGAAAGCGTCTCCGCCGTGAGTCTTACAAGCTTGACCAGGCGGCTGCCGCGCTTGGCGTATTCCACGAGATAGATCGCCGCGCCGATGCCGAAGGGCACCGCCATCAAAAGCGTCAGGGCGATCATCGTCAGCGTGTTGATGATCGCGGGGAGCATGGAGAGATTTTCGGAGTTATAGTTCCACGCGAACAGACTGAGCTTCAGATTCGGCACGCCCATGACGAGAATGTACACGATGAGCGCCAGCAGCACGCCGAACACGATCCCCGCCGAGGCATAGACCAGCGCCCGCTGCACGAGGGACATCGGATGCTTTTTTGCTTTCATGCTTCCCTCCGTTTCAGCGCCGAAAAGCACAGGTTGATGATGAGGATAAAGACGAACAGCACCACGCCGCAGGCGATCAGCGCCTCACGGTGCAGGTCGGTGGCGTAGCCCATCTCCTGCACGATATTCGCCGTCAGCGTGCGCACGCCGCTTAAGATGCTCTCGGGCAGAATCGGCTGATTGCCCGCGACCATCGCAACCGCCATCGTCTCTCCGATGGCGCGCCCCACGCCCAAGATCACACCCGCCAAAATACCGGAGCGAGCCGCGGGCAGAACTGCGGAGAAGACGCTGCGCTCATGCGTAGCGCCGAGGGCAAGGGAGCCTTCGTAATAGCTCTCGGGTACCGCGCGGAGGGCGGATTCCGAGACATTGATGATCGTCGGCAGGATCATAATGCCGAGCATCACGGAGGCCGTCAGCATCCCCTTGCCGCTGCCGCCAAATAAGCTCTGCATCAGAGGCACAATGACGACCAACCCGAAGAAGCCGTAGACGATCGACGGAATCCCCGCCAAAAGCTCCGCCGCCGGCTTTAACACGCGGTAGAGCCGCTGCGGGCAGAAGCGCGCCAAAAAGACCGCGCACAGCAGCCCGAGCGGCACGCCGATAAGGATCGCGCCCGCCGTGACGAAGATGCTCGCCACGATCATGGGGAAGATGCCGTAAATGCCCTGACTCGGAGCCCAAGTCTTGCCGAGCAGGAAATCCCCGAAGCCGATGGTCTTCATCGTAGGGACTCCGCTGGCAAAGAGGAACACGCAGATCAGCACCACCGCCGCGATGGACACGCAAGCCGTGAGCGCAAACACCACACGCATCGCGTTTTCCCTGAATTTCGAAGATTTCATCATATTGCCTCCTGTTTCCGCCCACGCTCGTAGGGGGGGCGGATAGTATCCGTCCAATGCAGGCATTCCCCTCTGACTAAGGGCTAAGGACTAAGGGTGAATGACTGTGGTGTGCTCCGCACGGATTCCAAATTCGGGCGGCTGATAGCCGCCCCTACGAGAAATCTCGCAG
>JAEDOK010000036.1 GCA_016302005.1 Oscillospiraceae bacterium
CGATATCGCAATTAAAATGTGCTTTGCACATTTTAATTGGTGATTGGTATGAAAACAACACGACCCACCCGGGCGGGTGGGTCGTGTTGTTTGGAAGCTCAGGCTTCTTCGATCGCCATCATTTTGTCGATGCGGCGTTGGTGGCGGCCGCCGTCGTAGGGGGTATCCAGCCAAGTATCAACGATCTGCAATGCCATATACGGCGCGACGAGATTCTGTCCCAGTGCCATCATATTGGTGTCGTTATGGTGCCGCGTGGCGGCGGCGGCGATGGTATCCGTCAGCAGCGCGCAGCGGATGCCCTTGACCTTATTCGCCACGATGGACACACCGATCCCCGTGGTGCAGATCACGATGCCGCGCGCACACTCGCCTGAGGCGACCGCTTCGGCAGCGGGACGGGCGAAGTCGGGGTAATCGCAGCTTTCCTTGGTATGCGTGCCGAAATCGCAGACCTCAAAGCCGCGTTCGATCAGATGCGCCTTGACCAGCTCCTTCAGCTCTAAGCCGCCATGATCGCAAGCGATTGAAATTTTCATTATTATGACCATTCCTTTCCGCTGCGCTACAAGGCACCAAAGGAGACGAAACACAGCCCCCTCTAACGCAGCAAGTTGTAATTTGTTAAAATAGGCTTGAGGAAGCAGGTACACTACAGAGCACGTGGAGGTGAGTAGGCTCAACCATGCGTTGGACTGAATTATTATGTGTGCCGGACGTTCTTTCAAGCACCAATGAGTAGGGCTTTGTACCCTGTAACCTTATCTTTGGAGAGACGAACTACTTCAATCTTTCAGTGAACGTCCAGTCCCTGCCTGTTCCCTCAAATATTGTTTCGAGGGGATGTGTTATGCTCAAAATCGTTTACCCCATCTGCTGTGGGATGGATGTTCACAAATCCTTTGTCGTCGCCTGTATCGCTTCCACCAATGAGCAGGGTGTAACAAGCTACAAAAGCAAGCGGTTTTCCACTTTTACCGGAGATTTGCGCCGGTGCGCGGCTTGGTTGGCTGAAAACAACTGCAAAGAGGTGTGTATGGAATCTACAGGAAAGTATTGGATTCCCATCTACAACATTCTGGAGCGCACCTGCAATATTGTTCTGGCTCACCCCAAATATGTGAAAGCCATTCGGGGCAAGAAAACAGACAAGCGAGATGCCAAATGGATTGCAGACATCTTCAAGCACGACCTTGTCACTGGGAGCTTTATTCCTCCGGCTGATATTCGCCAGCTTCGGGATTTGGTGCGTTATCGTTGGAAACTCACCAGCTTTACTACCGGCGAGAAAAACCGGGCGCAAAATTGCCTGACTGTCTCCAACTTCAAACTGGACGATGTGTTTTCGGATGTGTTTGGGAAAGCAGCGTCTGCGATTACAGACAGGATTTTGGAGAACCCAGCAGAAAAGATCACAGATGTTTCCGCATTTCGAACCAAGGGCATGAAAGCAACCAATGAACAAGTGCTTGCCGCTGTGGACGGAGAGATGTGTGAAGAACAAGCTGAAAAGCTCCGCATCATCCACTCTCACATGGACAGCCTTGAAATGTGCAAGGCCAATCTGGAATCGCTGATCCTGTCTACCGCTGAGAAATATCTTCCTCAACTCAACCTTGTTATGACGGTGCCGGGTATCCAATCCTTTGCCGCTATCGCCATCATTTCTGAAATCGGAGTGGATATGTCCGTGTTCCCCACCTCAAAGCATTTATGCTCCTGGGCTGGTCTTACGCCGCAGAACAACGAGAGTGCCGGAAAGAAAAAAACCACCAGAATCAGCAGAGCCGGAGCCTACATCAAACCGCTGCTTGTACAGTGTGCTCTTTGTGCTATCCGTGCCAAGCAGTTCCCTGAAGTCCGAAATCGTTACCTTGCACTCAAAAAGCGTCGTGGACACAAAAAAGCCATCATTGCCATTGCCAGAATGCTGTTGACCGCCATCTACAACATTCTCAAGAAAAATGAACCTTACGACCCGGAGCTTTACCGCAAGGGCGACAGACCACCTGCACACCGTGTGGTTTCTGTGGAAGAAGCTGTCTACATTCTCCAACGACAGGGCTATCTGGTAACCGCTCCACCAACTGCATAAACTCTAAGCATAACTTCATTTTTTGCCCGCTCTTAGGGGCTTGGTTTTGTGCGCCCTTTTTGGAATGGTACTTAAATTACAATGTTTCAACCTTTAAACCTCCTAAAATATCAGATCAAAATCACTTTTGCCAGTAAGCACAGACAAAGGGCGCAGAAGAAGCCGACGGTATATGCCGAATGTCCGCGTTCACTATAGCTCTGCCAAAGCCTGCCGAGGGAGAGCAGCAGCGGAATCGGCAGCAGATAGGCGCCGCCGAGCAGCCATGCGCACAGACAGAAAGGCAGAAGACAGAGAATGAACAGGCATCGCGTGTCGCGCAGCTTGAGCGTGCCGTGAAGCAGGGGAATCAGGGACGCCAGACCGGCAAGGAACACAAAGCCGTCTTCGATCATTACGCTTTGCAGCAGCGAACCGCTGCGGAACAGGGTAGTGAGTTTTTTGCCGAGGGTCGGCAGCATCTCACGATAGAAGCGGAAGGAGCGCAGAAGCTCCACGGGAGAGCCTTCCATACGGTGCGATAGGAGACAGTAGAGCAGCCACAGCAGGAGTGTTGCGAAAAGAAAGGCGAAAAACGTCAACAGCAGGGAGGAGACAAGCTTTTTACCACGCCGCTCACGGTTCCCTCCGCGCCAGCGCAGCACCTGCGTGATGAGATAGGCGGCGAGGTAGTAGGGCGCAAGCCACGCAGCCTGCCGACACAGCAGCAGCACCGGAGTATAGAGCAGACCGGCAGCGAGCAGCCAAAACGCGCGGAAAAACAGCGGCGCGTCATAGGGTGCGGACATCCATATGTACAGGCAAAGCAGGGAAGCAAAGAGCAGCGCGGTGGAAGCCGGGACGGCGTTTTGGGTAAAGCCTGCCAGCATCGCGCAGAGCAGTGCGGGCAGGGGCTTCCCGCCGAACATTATCCGAAGCAGCAGATACAGCACGAGCGCAGAAAATACGCTAAGAAGCACCTGCCAAATGAGCCTGGGCATACAGGACGAGAGGATCTGCAATGCATTGCTCTTCAGATGCAGCTTCAGAGAGAAAAAATAGTAGACGAAACGCAGCACGGCGGCGCAGACAGCGGTGAGCAGCGCCCAAAATATGTCTGCCCACCCCGGTTGCCGGATCTGCAAGGGTGCAAAATGCGGCGGATCCAGGCGCTTGATCCATTCTGTTGTTCCGCGGCGCGGACGTATCGCATGATAATACGCAGGGACAGACAGACTCAGCAGCACCGCACAGAGAACCAGCAGCACGAACAACACGACAGGGATATCAGTGAAAACGGCATGCACGAGCATGGTCTTACCTCCGATAGAAAGAGTTTTAAAGCCTGCTGTCTATAGTTTATCACAGCTTTATCCCACAAGCAACAAAAAAATCACCGTAAATGCGTTTGTCCGCGTCAGGCTGCGAAGCATTGCTTACCGCCGGCGGAGCTTGGACAGAAAAAACGCAGCGAGTAAGGAAGCGACGGTTGCAAATTCCGAAGCGATATGATACACTATCTTCACTCAACGGAGAGCTTCATGCCCCGGAGCGGCGGCGGACGGAACGGAGTTTGAAAAAGGAGGCGGCAGGGTTGAAATCCGATACCAAACAGACGATTCAAGCATCCTTTCGGACACTTTTGCTGGCAAAGTCTCTCGATAAAATCACCGTTCGCGATATCGTTGAGGACTGCGGGCTGACGCGAAATACCTTTTACTATCATTATGAGGATATCTATGATCTGTTCGACGATTATCTCGACACGCAGCTGCAAACGGCAATCGAAACGCTTCCCGCAGACAGCTCTTGGGACGCGCTGCTTTTAAAGCTGCTTGAGAGCGTCTGTGAGACACCGCAGATGGGCAGGCATATCTTCTTCTCCCGCAAGCGCGAGGCGATGCGCCAATATCTGCATAAGGTTCTGAGCGCTGTGATTGACCGCTATATCAGTGACAGTATGCAGGGCTTGCTGATCACTGCCGATGACCGCCGCCTGATTTGCGACACCTGCTGTCATGCCATTTACGGACTGATCGAGCAATCCCTCACAGGACCTGACGCCCCGCTGATGCGCGCGAGATTGCGCCGCGTTGCGCGGAGCTTTGACGGCGCGATCCGGCTGGCGCTGGAATACTGTGCCGACCATCCGATTGCCAAGGAGGAACTGCTATGAAACAGCATAATAGGATCGTGAGGAGTGCGAAGATATTAAACGTCATCTCGGCAGGGCTGATGTTTGTAACGGGGCTTTTGCTTTTGGTGATCCCCAACCTCGGAACGACCACCGCGCAGCGCATTTTGCTCGGCGTCCTGTTTGGACTGACGGGCGGGGCAAAGATCTTCGGATATTTTTCCAATGACCTCTACCGTTTGGCGTTCCAGTTTGACTTTGCCATCGGCGTTTACTGTGAGCTGCTGACCCTCCTGATTGCGCTGCTGCCCGAACGCGTGTTTGACGCGCTCCCGCTGCTGATCTCGGTCTATGTTACGCTGGACGCGCTTTTGAAGCTGCAAATGAGCTTCGACGCCAAGCGCTTCGGCATGAAAAGCTGGGTCGCGCTGTTTGTGACGGCGCTGCTCCTGTGCGGCGTGGGCGGCTTTGCGGTCGGCTCTACCATCGCAGAGCTGATGCGCTATGTCGCAACGGTGGGTATCGCGCTGATGGTGGACGGCTTGGAGAACGCATGGGTCACCGCGCATACCGTGCGCATCCGCGCCAAAAAGAAGAATGTCAGCGCGCATTTCGGCATTGAGGAGAAATGAGAGGGCAGGGAACGCACGCTTTGCGGGAATCCGTGGTCTGCGGCATCCCTGACACGCCGATGCAGGGATTCAGTAAATAGTGAACAGCGTAGGAGCGCTCTGCGTGGATCAAAAACGTGAAGGCTTCCTTTTCATGTCATTGCGAGCCGAGGAACGAGGCGTGGCAATCTCATGCAGGAAGTGCCTATCGCGTAGAGACTCGTTCCCCGTGCTGCCTGCCAATGCAGACATTAAAAAATATGAGCGTGCCGCGAAACTTTCTCTGTTTCGCGGCACACGCTTTTCCTCCCTGTATTGCGGGGCTGCCCGATCACATTGCAGCCGGCTCCATGCTTTTGAGCTGTAATTGCAGCTTGTCCGCAATGAGCGCGATAAATTCCGAATTCGTCGGCTTTCCCTTGGTGTTTGACACCGTGTAGCCGAAAAACCGTTGCAGCGTCTCTAAATCGCCGCGATCCCATGCGACTTCAATGGCGTGGCGGATCGCCCGCTCTACCCGTGAGGGTGTGGTCGCAAAGGTCTTCGCTACCTGCGGGTACAGAACCTTCGTGATCGCATTGATCACATCCATGTTGTTCACCGCGATGATGATCGCCTCGCGCAGATACTGATAGCCCTTGATATGCGCGGGAACGCCGATCTCATGGATCATCGAGGTGACCATTGCTTCGATGTTTGCCTCTTTGGTGCGCGCATAAGGGCTATGCGGAGCCAGACTGTCTCGCATCTCATCGAGCCGGTCGAGGACGGCGCGGCAGGTGCAGGGCTTGAGCAGCACATACTGTACGCCGAGAGATACCAGCAAATTCGACACAAACTCCGTCATGAAATCCGCGAGGACTAACGCCGTTGGCTTCTTTTCCAAGGCGTTTGCCGCTTTAATTACGGCTATCCCATCCGCTTGCGGCAGCATCATGTCAACAACAAGGAACTCCGCTTTCGCCTCCCGCAGAAGCTCCGTTGCGTGGACTCCGTCGTTTGCCGTTCCGACGACAGCGTACCGTTCGGACTGCTTTAAAACGGCGGCAAGCTTTTTTGTATATTCCTCGCTGCTGTTGGCAAGCAGAACGCGATACATATTTTCCATAAAACTCCTTCCTCCTCCAATAGAGTGTCCGTGTTTTCTACGGTAATATTAATTTAGCATACCATTCGATGTTTTGCAAGAAATTTTCATCAAAAATTAGTAATTTCTTTTTGACATTGCTCGACGAAATTCGTCATACGACAAAAATTGACAACTTCTCTGAATGTTCGCGCATATTATTCCGACCTTATGCAATCACCTTCGAGACAATGCTTCACCGAAAAGCAAAAATGCCGCAAAGCCACACGACAGCGTGGCTTTTGCGGCATTTTTTCATATACGGATTTTGCTTATTTTTTCAGCAAATCGCGGATCTCGGTGAGAAGCTTTTCCTCATTGCTCGGCTCCGGAGGGGGCGCAGGAGCTTCTTCCTCTTTCTTCTTTCCCAGCTCGCGCAGGCGATTCATGCCTTTTACCATCATGAAAATGACAAATGCGAGGATCAGAAAGCTGATCACGGCGGACAGAAAATCGCCGAAGCACAGGTAGTTCTCGACAACCTCGCCGGTCTCAGGGTTGATCTTGTCCCCAAAGAGAGACGGCAGGCGGATCTTCCAACTGGAAAAGTCAATGCTGCCTGTGAAGATCGAGATGATCGGCATAATGATATTGTTGGTGAAGGAGGTGACAAGATCCTTGAACACACCGCCGATGATTACGCCGATTGCCATGTCGAACATATTGCCCTTCACGGCAAATTCTTTGAATTCCTTCAGAAATTTGCTGCTCTTCTTGGCCATAATTTTTCTCCTTTCTTTCAAATTTTGGGGTATCGTAAAATACCTCGGTGAGCCGATCAAAACTCGCCGCTGTGAACTGCGTTTACTTTTGAATGATCTCCAATCCGCCGAGGTACTTGCGCAGAACCTCCGGCACGACGACCGACCCGTCGGCGCGCTGGTTCTGTTCGACCATCGCCGGGAAAATACGAGATGTCGCCAGACCAGAGCCGTTCAGCGTGTGGACAAACTCCGTCTTGCCCGTCGCCTCACGGCGGAAGCGGATGTTGCCCCGCCTTGCCTGATAGTCACGGGCGTTCGAAACCGAGGAGACCTCCTTATACCCGTTCATGGACGGGATTTGGATCTCTATGTCATAGGTTCGTGCCATGGATGCCGAGCAGTCGCCTGCGGCGAGCTTGACGGTGCGGAAGTGGAAGCCGA
Organism: Oscillospiraceae bacterium; assembly: GCA_016302005.1. The sequence continues at coordinate 7,091 of JAEDOK010000036.1, forward strand.
GATCGCGTACGATCGCCTCCGCCTTCCCAACCAGCTCCTCAAACGCCTCGTCGGACTTCTCGGGCAGGGTGTACTGGAACATCTCAACCTTGTTGAACTGATGCCCCCGCACCATGCCGCGCTCATCCGCGCGGTGCGAGCCTGCTTCGCGACGGAAGCAGGGCGTGTAGGCAAAAAGCTTATGCGGAAGCTCCGCCTCCGTCAGTATTTCTCCGCGATGCAGCGAGGCCAGCGCCGTCTCGGCTGTGGGGAGCATGAAGTGCATCCGATCATCCGTCGGATTTTCGATCTTATAGACCTCGTCGGCAAATTTCGGGAACTGTCCCGCCGTCTCGCCGCATTGGTACTCGAGCATGTGCGGCAAAATGACCATCTCGTAGCCGTCGCGCAGATGGCAGTCAATGAAATAGTTGAGCAATGCCCACTCCAACTGCGCGCCCAGTCCGCGATAGATCCAAAAGCCGGAGCCAGCCAGCCGTGTGCCGCGCTCATAGTCGATCAGCCCGAGGTCGGTGCAGAGGTCAACGTGGTGCTTCGGTTCAAAATCAAACTTGTGCGGCTCGCCGTTGTAGCGCAGCGGGTCGTTGTTCTCCTTGCCGCCCGGCTTGAGATCGGGGTCGGGAAGATTGGGAAGGGATAACATCAGCGTGCGGTATTCCGCCTCGACCTCTGTCAGCGCTTTGTCGTTCTCCGCAATCTGCGCCTTCAGCTCCGCCATGCGTTTGAAGATCGGCGCGACATCCTCGCCCGCCTTTTTCTTCATCGGAATTTCCTTCGAGACGCGGTTCTGCTCTGCCTTGTCCGTCTCCGTTTCGAGGATCAGTGCGCGGCGCTTTGCGTCCAGCTCCAAAATACGGTCAACTTGCGCGTCGCAATCGACCTCCTTTGCCCGAAGCCCTGCCTTGACTGCCTCGGGATTGTCCTTGATTCGCTTGATATCCAGCATGTTTTCCACCTCAAATGAAATAATATCTGTAACAGAAATGATAATTCGCTTTGCCTTTTTCTCAGGGCAGCTTGTCCAGCAGCGCGTCATAGAGCTGCGCCGTCTCGTCAGAGAGCGCGTCGGCATAGCCCTCCAGCTCTGCCATATAGCCGTGGAAGGAAACCGTGTTTTGCGTCTGCCAGGCATTTTGCGCCAGCGCCAAAAGCTCGGCAGCCTTTGCGCTGCGCACCGTCGTATCCAGCTCGGCGCGGAGCTGCTCATTTTCGCTGCGCGCCGCCTCCAACTCGTCTTCCATCTCTTCAATATTTTCTCGTGCGCCGCTGTTTGCCGCGTCCAAATCGTCCTGCATGGTATGCACCTTCACCAGCAGCGAGAGGGCTACCAGCAAAAAGGCAACCGCAAACATGATACCTAAGTACTCTAACATGGCGCGTTTCTTTCGAGAGGAAAGCGGCGCTTCTTCGCTTTCCCTGATTTTTTGCTCTTGTTCAGACATTTGCTTCCTCCGTGCGCGGCAATGCTAACAGTGCGTCATACAGGCGCTGCAGATCATCCTCGCCGTAAAATTCCAGTTCAAAGCGCCCCTTGCGCCTACCGCTGACAATTTTGACCCGCCGCCCAAGCTGCTTTGTCAGCATTTTTTCACACTCGCCGACATAATCGACGGTCAGCGCGGGCTTTGCCTTTTGCGGCTTCTCCTCTGCCGCCATGCGCTTGCACATGGCCTCCGCCTGCCTTACGGACAGCCGCAGGGCGATGATTTTCTGCGCCGCCGCCTTTTGTAGACGTTCGTTTGGCAGGGACAGCACCGCGCGGGCGTGCCCTGCGGAGAGAGTTCCGTCCTCTACCATCTCGCGCACCTCTTCGGGCAGCGCAAGCAGCCGCAGCGCGTTTGTGACCGCAGGGCGCGATTTTCCCACACGCGCTGCCGCCTGCTCCTGCGTCAGACCGTATTCCTCCATCAAAACGCGGTAGCCCTCTGCCTCTTCCATGGGGTTGAGATCCTGCCGCTGCAGGTTTTCGATGAGCGCAAGCTCCATGACCGTTCGATCATCCGCTTCAAGGACGACGACCGGCACCTCCTCTAAACCCGCCATCCGCGCTGCTCTCCAGCGGCGTTCGCCGGCGATGATCTGATAAAAGCCGCCGTCCAGCGTGCGCACCGCAAGGGGCTGCAAAATGCCATGCTCCGCAATGGAGTCAGCAAGCGCTTGCAGTTCCTCCTCGTCGAAGCTTTTGCGGGGCTGGTTCGGGTTCGGCTCGACCTTTTGCAGAGGCAGTTTTGTAATTGTATCCGATGCGGGTGCTGCGGAAAAGTCGTCGATCAGTGCGCCGAGACCTTTCCCAAGCCCGCGTTGCTTTGTTGCCATTCCTGTTCCTCCTATCGCACGACCGCGTTTTCCCGCTTCAAGATCTCCTCCGCTACACCGAGGTATGCGACCGCGCCGCGTGAGCTTTTGTCATAAGCGGTTACCGGCAAACCGTGGCTCGGCGCTTCGGCAAGCCGCACATTTCGCGGGATGACTGAGGCAAACACCTTGCCGGGAAAGTGACGGCGCACCTCCTGCGCAACCTGATTTGAAAAATTCGTCCGCCCGTCAAACATGGTCAGCAGTACGCCGAAAATCTCTAACTTCGGGTTCAGACGCCGCTTGATGGCGCGCAGAGTGGACATTAAATCGGATAAACCCTCGAGAGCGTAATACTCGCACTGCACGGGGATCATAATGCTGTCTGCCGCACACAGCGCGTTGAGCGTGAGCAGCTCGAGGGACGGCGGACAGTCAATGAAAATATAATCATAAGCATAGCGCAGAACGTCAAGCTGTGTTTTCAGCCGATATTCGCGCTTTTCGAGGGAAATCAACTCTACGGATGCGCCTGCCAGCGCTGCCGTTGAGGGAATAACATCTCCGAAGTCCGTCTTGACAACACATTTCTCCGGCATAACGCCACCGATGACCATCTCGTAAGCGCCGTTTGTGACCTGACGCTTTTCAATGCCGAGTCCCGAGGTCGCGTTTGCCTGGGGGTCAAAATCGCACAGCAGCACCCGCGCGCCTGAGGCGGCAAGCGCTGCGGTCAGGTTAACGGCACTTGTTGTTTTCCCGACGCCGCCCTTTTGGTTGACGACCGCGATGATTTTGCCCATTGCGCCGCCTCCTTTGCCTTTGTTTTCGCTGTCTCCAATCATAGCACAGCCGAATCGGTTTTGCAACCGTTTCCCTCAAATCCAAAAAATAAAAATTCCTATGTTTCACGTGAAACATAGGAATGGAAATAATCAGTATTCACGAATGACTGCGCGAACCTTGCCTAAAATCACTGCCTCGCGCCCGTCGATGGGAGAATAGGCGGGATTCTCCGGCAGGAGCCAAACCTCCCCGTCCTTTCGGCAGAGCCGTTTCACGGTCGCCTCTTCCCCGAGCAGGGCTACAACAATATCACCGTGGTCAGCGGTCTGCTGCGCACGGACAATGACCTTATCTCCGCTTAAAATACCCGCCTCGATCATGGAATCCCCGCGCACCCGAAGCGCGAAGCAGCCCTCCTCCGCGTTCCACGGAAGATATCCCTCGATGTTTTCGACGGCGAGAATCGGCTGACCTGCCGTAACAACGCCGACGATCGGCACACCCTGGGGCGCGGATAGGGAAATGGCGCGGTTTTTTGACCCGTCCACGGAAATTTCCCCCAAACGGTCCAATTCGGAGAGATGATAATGCACCGAAGCGGTAGAGCGAAGTCCGACTGCCCGCATGATCTCCCGCACCGTCGGCGGATAGCCGTTCCGGGCGGTATATTCTTTTAAGTACGCAAGGATTTCCTCGCGCTTTGTACTCGTGCGTCCCATTGCTTCAACTCCATCAAAAAACGTTGGTATTCAGAGCTTCCTTAGATTTCGTGTTTCGATCATCGTGACCGTTGCCCCTGATCTGTTATTGCAAACGAGGCATGAGGCGTAGCAATGTTTTCTGTTCATACTATAACACAAGAAAAGCCAAATTGCAAACATTTGTTTAATATATTCCGTCGAGATTAAACGCGGGCAGCATTTCTGTCGTAGCGGAAGAGAACTCCTGCGTGTAGCCGTTTGTCACGCCGCAAAGCTCCAGCCACGAAACCGCACCGTCGTATTCCTCCTGCGTAAGAGTTCGATCCAGCGGCGGCTTTTGCGCACCCATCGGCACATACTGACACATCAGAGAAAACAGCACATCCTTTTTCGGAAATGCATCTGCGACCCATTCAATGACCCGCAGTGTATTCTCCAGATGCCCCGGCAAAACCAAATGGCGAATCACAACGCCGCACTGTATAATTCCATTCTCAATCACAACGCCGCCGGTCTGACGGTACATCTCCAATATCGCGGCGGTCGCGGTTTCGAAGTAGTCAGATGCATGGGATAGTTTTCCGGCAAGCGCATTGTCGGCATATTTGAGATCGGGAAGAAATACGTCAATTTTCCCCTCCAAGTCCCGCAGTGTCTCGACCCTCTCATATCCGCCGCAGTTCATGACCACCGGCACCGGCAGCTTTGGCGTAAGCGCGGGGAGAATAGAGGGTAAAAAATGCGTCGGCGTGACGAGGTCGATTGTCTCCGCGCCTTGCTCAATCAGACGCTCAAAAATCTCCCGCAAATGTGCAGGCGTTATTGCGATGCCGCGACAGCCGACAGAGATGTCCGCGTTTTGGCAAAAGGAGCAGCACAGCGTACAGCCGCTGAAAAAGACCGCGCCTGTCCCGTTTTTTCCACCGATCACCGGCTCCTCACCGTGGTGCAGCATCGCCCGCGCAAGCGTTGGCTCGGCGGGCATTCGGCAAAAGCCGCGTTCTCCGTTCGTTCGGTCGACGCCGCATTGCCGCGGGCAGAGCCTGCAATTTTCATAGGTCAGCATAAAATTCCTCCGATTTCGGATTTACGAATGCTTGAGAGTATGCTACAATGATAACAGATTACGCCGCGTCTGCCAAGCCTGAATTTTCGGCGCGGATAAAACCAAAAACGAATGTTTCACGTGAAACAAAGGAAAAACTGCCATGAAGAAAAACGATATCTACCGCACGGAGGTCACCGGCTTTACCAGCGAAGGACTCGGCGTTTGCCGCGTGGAGGGCTGCGCGGTCTTTGTGCCGAACGCAGCGCCGGATGAGGAATACGAGCTGCGCATCACCCATGTCGGAAAGAATGCAGCGCACGGGAAAATCGAAAAGATTCTCCGCCGCTCACCGGAGCGGATCAATCGCCGCTGTCCTTATGCGAAGCAGTGCGGCGGCTGCGAATTCTGGCACCTGACCTATGAGGCGGAGACCCGGATCAAAAAGCAGCGTGTCCTTGACGCTTTGAATAGAATCGGCGGACAGAACCTGAACGATCTGCCGATCACACCCGCGCCGACCTGCGAGGGCTACCGCAATAAAGCCCTCTATCCCGTTGCAGCAGGGAAAAAAGGACTTGTCGCGGGCTTTTACAAAAAGGGAACGCACGAGGTCGTGCCGATCGACCGCTGTTTCATTCTGCCGGAGTGCGCCGACCGCGCTGTTGCCGCCGTTCTTGCGTGGGCGAAGCAGGCGAAGGTCAGCGCGTATGACGAAACCACGCATACGGGACTTTTGCGCCATATCTTCGTCCGTCACGCCGAGGCGACAAAACAGGTGATGGTATGCCTCGTTGTCACCCGCGATGAAATCCCGAAGACGGAGCTGCTGCTGTCCCTCCTGCAAGAAGCTGTTCAAGGGCTTGCGTCTGTCGCAGTGAATGTCAACCCGCGCCGGGGCAATGCTGTCCTCGGAGACACCACGCGTATTTTGTGGGGAAAAGATGCGATCGAGGACGTCCTGTGCGGGCTGCGCTTTCGCATTTCGCCCCGCTCGTTCTATCAGGTCAACCGCACACAGGCGGAAAAGCTGTATGAAAAAGCCCTCGAAGCCGCCGACCTGCACGGCACGGAGCGGGTCCTCGACCTCTACTGCGGCACGGGGACGATCACCCTCTGCCTCGCCAAACGCGCCAAAAGCGTCGTCGGCGTGGAGCTGATCGAGGCAGCGATCCAAGACGCAAAGGAAAACGCCCGCCGGAACGGTATCGAAAACGCCCGCTTCTTCTGCGCCGACGCAGGGGAGGCGGCAAAAAAACTCGCGCAAGAGAACGAGCTGCCCGATGTGATCGTCGTTGATCCCCCGCGCAAGGGCCTATCCGCCGATGTCATAGAGGCCATCGCCCAAATGTCCCCCTCCCGCGTCGTCTACGTCTCCTGCGACCCGGCAACCCTCGCCCGCGACCTCCGCCTCCTCGAACCCCACGGCTACCAATTAAAAACCGCCGAAGCCATAGACCTCTTCCCCCGCTGCGCCCATGTCGAGACGGTTGTCTTGCTTTCCAAGGGCGAGGTCGACTCGAAAAAGATTCGGGTTGAGTTCTCTTTGGAAGATATGGATATGTCCGAATTTCAAGATGGGGCA
>JAEDOK010000037.1 GCA_016302005.1 Oscillospiraceae bacterium
TGACAAAACTGTAGTTATTTTGACAGTCTGCGGCGGGGACATGTCCCCGCCCTACAAGGAGTTTTGTGGAAATGACAAAAAAGCGACACTGTTTTTTATTTCGTGCGAAGCACACCATAGTCATTCACCATTCACCCTTAGCCCTTAGCCAAAGCAGGTGCCCGCATAGGCACGTCAGGGATGCCGCACGCTGCAAAGGCGGCACCTGCGGATAGATGATAATTAGGAGGCGTTTTGTTGTGGCGAAATATATGATGGCGTTTGATGCCGGGACGACGTCCAATCGCTGCGTGCTCTTTAACGAAAAGGGCGAGATGTGCAGCATGGCGCAGAAGGAGTTTAACCAGCATTTTCCCAAGGCGGGCTGGGTGGAGCACGATGCCAACGAGATCTGGTCTACGCAGCTGGAGGTTGCAAGGCAGGCAATGGAAAACCTCGGCATTACTGCCGCGAACATCGCCGCCATCGGGATCACCAATCAGCGCGAGACGACGGTCGTCTGGGACAAACAAACGGGAGAGCCTGTTTGCCACGCGATCGTGTGGCAGTGCCGCCGCACCAGCGAATACTGCGATTCCCTGAAGGAAAAGGGCTTGACGGACACCTTCCGCGCGAAGACGGGGCTTGTCATTGACGCCTATTTTTCCGGCACAAAGCTGCGCTGGATCTTGGAGAACATACCCCGTGCGCGAGAGAGAGCCGAACGCGGAGAGCTGCTCTTCGGTACGATTGAGACATGGCTGATCTGGAAGCTGACGGGCGGCAGGGCGCATGTGACGGATTACTCCAACGCCTCCCGCACGATGCTCTTTAACATCAACACCTTACAATGGGACGATGAAATTTTAACGGAGCTGAACATCCCGAAAGGTATGCTGCCGGAGGTCAAGCCCAGCAGCTGCATCTATGGGGAGGCGCTGCCGCAGTATTTCGGTGCGCCGATTCCCATTGCGGGTGCGGCGGGAGACCAGCAGGCGGCGCTGTTCGGGCAGACCTGCTTTTCTCCCGGTGAAGTGAAGAATACTTACGGCACGGGCTGCTTCCTGCTGATGAACACCGGAGACAAGCCGGTATTCAGCCAAAACGGCTTGGTCACGACAATTGCCTGGGGCTTGGACGGCAAGGTGGAATACGCGCTGGAAGGCTCCATTTTTGTGGCGGGTGCCGCGATTCAATGGCTGCGCGATGAAATGAGGCTCATTGACTCCTCACAGGATTCGGAGTATATGGCGCGGAAGGTCAAGGATACCAATGGCTGCTATGTCGTGCCCGCGTTTACGGGCTTGGGTGCGCCGCACTGGGATCAATATGCCAGAGGCACAATTGTGGGCTTAACGCGCGGCTGTAACAAATACCACATCATCCGCGCAACGCTGGACAGTCTGTGCTATCAGGTGAACGATGTCCTGCGGGCGATGCAGGCGGATTCGGGCATTGTACCTGCCGCGCTGAAGGTGGACGGCGGTGCCTGCGCCAACAACTATTTGATGCAGACGCAGGCGGACATCAGCGCGGTGCCGGTGCAGCGGCCGCAATGCGTCGAGTCGACCGCGATGGGCGCGGCGTATTTGGCGGGGCTTGCCGTCGGCTATTGGACGGACAAGACGGAGGTTTTGCACAACCGCGCGGTTGACCGCAGCTTTACCCCGGAGATCTCCGACGAGGAACGCGCCCGCCGCATCAAGGGCTGGAACAAGGCGGTCAAATGTGCCTATGATTGGGCGAAGGACGAATAGAGCTACATAGCGCATTGCAAAGAAGCCCTACAGATGGCTTAAAAAATTAGGGAGGAAGAAACGATGGGAAAGGCAGAGGTGCTGGCTCTGCTGCGGGACGGAGAGTATATTTCGGGCGAGGAGATCAGCCGCGTTTTAGGAATCTCCCGCGCGGCGGTCTGGAAGGCGGTCAATGCGCTGCGTGCGGAGGGCTGCCGGATCGACTCCGTGCCGAATCGCGGCTACTGCCTGTTATATCGGGAGCTGAACGAGGCGCTGCTTTTGCCCAAGCTTCCGGCGCTCCCGTGGCAGGTGCGTGTGCTTCCGGAGACGGATTCCACGAATAATGCTTTAAAGCGCGAATGCACCGCGCCCCACGGCACGGTGCTGGTGACGGGAAAGCAGACGGGCGGCAGAGGACGGCTCGGGAGGCAATTTGCCTCGCCCCTTGGCGGGGTCTATCTGTCCGTGCTGCTGCGCCCGAATGCCATGCCGGAGGAGCTGCTGCATCTGACACCCATGACGGCGGTCGCGGTGCGGCGCGCGATCGCGGATTGCAGCGGGGTCGAGGCGGACATCAAATGGACGAACGATCTCGTCTGCGGCGGGAAGAAGCTCTGCGGTATCCTGACGGAGCTGACAACGGAGGCGGGCAGCGGCGCTTTGCAGAGCGTGATCGTCGGCATCGGCGTCAACTGTAACACCGTGATCGAGGAGCTTCCGCCGGAGGTGCGTCCGATGGCAACCTCTCTTGCGCAGCTCTGCGGGAAGCCCGTCGACCCAAACGCCCTTGCCGCCGCGATGGTGCAGCGGCTTTATGAGATGGATGGGGCGCTTTTGATTCGGCGCGAGGCGTGGATGCGGGAATATGAGGCGCACTGCATCACCATCGGGCAGACCGTGCAGGTGGTGCGTGGGGACGAGCGGCGCGTAGCCTTTGCTGAGGGCATCGACGCATTCGGCGGCTTAAAGGTACGCTGGGAGGACGGCACGACCGAGACGATCAACACGGGCGAGGTCAGTGTACGCGGTATGTACGGATATATTTCATAAGGAGGAAAACCATAATGAATGAAATTTTGAAGTGTTTGCAGGAGCGCAGGAGCTGCCGCAGCTTTCTGCCGAAGCAAGTGGACGAGGAGACGCTGGACGCGATTTTGACGGCGGGCACCTATGCCGCGAGCGGCAGAGGCAGACAGTCGGCAAAAATCGTCGTTTTGCAGAAGCCGGAGGACATTGCGGCGCTGGAACGCATGAACGCGGCGGTGCTCGGTGCGCCGGACGCTCATCCGTTTTTCGGCGCGCCGACGGTCTGTGTTGTGCTGGCTGATGCGGAGGCGGGCACGGCGGTAGAGGACGGCGCACTGGTGATCGGCAATCTGATGACGGCGGCATGGAGCCTCGGCGTCGGCTCATGCTGGGTACACCGTGCCCGTGAGGAGTTTGCAAGCGACGAGGGAAAAAAGCTTTTGAAGCAGTGGGGCGTCGAAGGCAATTACATCGGGGTCGGGCATTGCGTTTTGGGCTACCCGACAGGGGAATTCCGCCCCGCAGCGCCGCGCAAGGAAAATTATGTGACGAGAGTGTAAATTCTTCTGAAAAATGCTTGCGGAATCCGGAAAAAAAGGTATACTATAGATGGAGTATGATAAAGGAGGCTAACAGCAATGAAGAAAAACAGCACCATGAAGCTCATCTGCGCGATTATCGGCGGCGCAGTGATCCTCGGCGCGATGGTTGTCACTCTGATCCATTTCTGGGATGACATCAAGAAATTGTGCCCCTGCTGCAAGTGCAAGGAAGAGGAAGCGCTTGAAGAAGAGGATTTTGAGGAACTCGCGGAGTAAGGAGCCACAAATACACCGTCCCGTCTGTTGCGGGACGGTGTATTTTTTATAAAAAGGTATTTACAAATGGCAGAATTGCGCATATAATATTTCGAACCCGCGTTTTTTGGAGGATGCCGCGTGCAGTTTGGCGGCAAGACAGGAGGACTGGCGTCACAATGAATGGTTACAAACCCGCTGTGCGGAAATGCAGGCACTTTGCCGCCTCCGTGCGGGAGGCATTGTGCGAATTTCGGCAGAAGCACTATGCGCGTGAATGGCTGCTGCTTTTTTTCTGGTTGTATCTATGCTGGTGCGAGGGGATCGTTCGTATCAACTCCGCCCAGTTTTTTTGGACGATCGGGCTGCTGACCACGGCTCTTTTTTCCGCGGTCGCCGCGATGCTGCTCTATGTGCTGTGCAGCGTTTTTTCGCAGCGCGTCAACCGTGTGTTAGAACTGATCGTGTGCTACGGTCTGCTGATCTTCTACGCGTCGCAGCTCATTTATAATTATAAATTTCACTTTTTCTATTCCGCTTATTCCATGGGAAACGGCGGACAGGTGCTGGAATTCTGGCGCGTGATCCTGCACGCGCTTTGGGTCAAGGCGGTGCCGCTGCTGCTGATGCTGTTGCCTGCGGTGCTGCTCAGCATTTACGGGCGCGTCTTTGCGCGATCCCGGATCGGCAGCCGTTTGCGCCGAGCGTATTTTGCGGCAGGGGCGCTGGCGCTGCATATGGCGATCGTTTTGCTGCTGCCGGCCTTTGGACACGCGCCGATGTCGCCGTATGACCTCTACCATGAAACGAACGATCTGTCCAAGGGTGCCCTGCAGCTCGGACTGCTGCCCGCGTTCCGGCTGGATGTGCATCGGCTGATCTTCGGCTTTGACGGCGGCGAACTGGTCACCCCGGAGGAGCCGTCGTCGCTCTCCTCGGAGCCGACGCAGATTCCGTCCGACGAGCCGATGCCGAGTGAAACGGAGTCGGTGCCTGCGCCGACGGTGCTGCCGGAGTACGACGCTGCCGAGTATAATGTTCTCGAGTTGGACTTTGCCGCGTTGGCAGAGGGCGAGGAAAACGAGACGGTGCGGAGCTTGCACGAATACTTCGCCATGCAGACCCCAACAAAGAAAAATGAAAAAACGGGCATGTTCGCGGGCTGCAACCTGATCTTTATTACCGCAGAGGGCTTTTCGTATCTGGCAATCGACCCGGAGCTGACACCGACCCTGTACCGAATGCAGACGGAGGGAATGCAATTTTCTGAATTTTATACTGCCTACTGGGGCGTTTCTACCTCGGACGGCGAATATGTCAATCTGACAGGCACGATCCCAAAGTCGGGTACATGGAGCTTCTACGACACTGCGGAAAACGCCATGCCGCTGACGATGGTGCAGCAGCTCAAGCGGGAGGGCTACAGCGCTTATGCCTTCCACGATCATTCCTATACATATTATCACCGCGACAAGTCCCACCCGAATCTCGGCTATATCTTCAAGGCGGTCGGAAACGGTTTGGAGATCACGGAGCAATGGCCGGAATCCGATGTAGAGATGATCGACGTTTCCACGGCGGATTTTGTCTCTCAAGAGCCGTTCCATGTGTATTACATGACGGTTTCGGGACATCTGCCCTATTCCTTTGACGAAAGCGACAACGCCATCGCCGCAAAAAACAGCGCCTTGGTCGAGGAGCTGCCTTACAGCGAGCCGGTGCGCGCTTACCTTGCCTGCCAGATCGAGCTGGACAGGGCAATGGAGCTTTTGCTGCAGCGGCTGGAGGAGGCAGGCGTGCTGGAAAACACCGTCATCGTGCTGACCGCCGACCACTATCCCTACGGTCTGAGCATTGAGGAACAGAGCGAGCTGGCGGGACACGAGCTTGACCCGCATTTTGAGATCTACCGCAACGCGCTGCTTATCTACAAAAAGGGCATGGCGCCGGAGACGGTCACCCGCCGCTGCTCCGCGCTGGATATTTTGCCCACGCTTTCGAATCTGTTCGGGCTGGACTTCGACTCCCGGCTGTATATGGGGCAGGATATCTTTTCCGATGCCGCGCCGTTCCTCCTTTTCTCCGACCGAAGCTGGATAACAGAGGACGGCTCCTACTACACCATCGGCGAGGAGCTGACGCTGTTCGGAGATAAGGAGATCACGCCGGAAGAGATCGAGTATTATAACAGCATTGTGGCAAATAAGTTCCTCGTCTCGCAGTGGATCTTGGAGGAGGATTATTGGCGCGTGTTGTTCGGCGACAACCTCCCGCCGGATGATCTCCCGCACGATCCCGAAAATCCCGACGGAACGATCTCACCGGAATCCTCGAACTATTACGAATAATGAAACAGAGCCGCACTTCGCAAAGAAGTGCGGCTCAGCTTATGTCTTTCGGATGAATTTTTCCCCGCATTTGGGGCAGCGGATATTGATCTTTCCGCGTTTTTTCGGAACACGCACCATCTGCTTGCATTTCGGGCAGCGGAAATAGCGGTTGTGCCGATCCGTCAGGCGCGACCAAAAGAAGCGGAAGCGCTTGTTTTCCTGTCTGCGTTTATAAATATTACGCGATAATGCGCGGCACATACACAGCAGGACGGATGCCACCACAAGCAAATGCAGCAGCGGGTAAAACACATAGGAAAAAACGCGGGAGTTGTGGAGAAAAAGGGAGAGCAGCGTATTCAACAGGCTGACGATCACCGCAGTGATCAGGAGCGCAAGATTCAGCTCATCCGAGCCGTAACGTCCGTACATAAAGCGGCGGATGGAAGCGCCGATGCGTCTGAACATAATAATCACCTAACGATAATTATAATGCTGCCGTTGCATTTTACAAGTGCAATTTGCATTTATTCATGATTTGTTTACGAATCCGAATGCCGCAGAATGAGCACAGGCAGATGCGGACGGTTGAACAGACGCAGATGCACGCGGCTGTAGCCCATGCCGCGGCTGACATAGAGTGAGGTTTCGCCGGAGACGAATAAGCCCGCGTCGTATTCGGGAAAGAGGGTCCGCTCCGTGCCGAACACGCCGCCGACAAAGGGCAGCCGTACCACGCCGCCGTGGCAGTGACCGGTCAGGACGAGCTGCACGCCCAGCTCCGACCACATGGGCAGGGTATCGTTGCGGTGGGCGAGCATAAGGATATAGGCGTCGGGTCCGACCTCGCTGCGGATCTCCGCCACCAGCTCGTCGGGCATCTTGCGGTCATAGGCACCGCAGGGATCGTCTACGCCGGCAATGACAATGGACGCCTCACCCCGCGTCAGAAGGGTATACTCATTGCGCAGGACGCAGACACCGCACTGCTCCATCAGCGAAAATACCTCGTTTCTCTGCGTGACCTGAAACTCGTGATTGCCCGTGACATAGTAGGTCGGCGCGATACGAACCAGCCCTTCAAGCAGGGGCGGGAGCATGAGAAGATCGGTGTTTTCATCGAAAAGATCACCGTCAATGCAGATAAGGTCGGGGTCGGCGTTTGCAACAGCGCGGAGAAGACCACTGCTGTCCGTGCCGAACTGCCGACCGTGCAGGTCGGCGATCTCCGCAACGCGCAGACCGTCAAACGCTGCGGGCAGGGCAGGTGAGGCGACCGTGACCTCCTCGGTTTGAATGGAGAAATTCTGCCAATAAAAGAAAAGAAGCAATGCAGCCAACACCAAAAGTGCCTTGACTGCCCGCCGGATCGGCCGCATCGTGTCGCCTCCGTTCGGAATAAAGTAGTGAAAAGTTGGCAGTTCCTGCACCGGCGCGCCGAGTCGTCGCGCCCTACGGCGAGGGTGCGGTCGAAGATCGTAGGGCACGCCGACTCGGCGTGCCGTCCGCGTAAGCGGCAGATGGTGCGGAGAAACAAACTTGAACGCAGTCGGTAGCTCCTGCACGAGATTGCACCCGCAGGGGGTATGCCGCATCCGTAACGCTCCTTCGTCGCGAACGGCTGCGCTACCACGTGCGCAAGCGCCCTCGCAATGACATGGGGAGGGAGTTTGTGCGCAGTCGGTCGTTCCTGCACGCACAAAGTTTGACTTTTTCGACATCTTCTATTGTACCCGACGATAGAATTTGTTATAATAGAAAGAAAAAGTAAAATGGGATGTGTTTGGATGTGAAGTACGGAACTTGGGAAATTGCGGCACCGGATCAGAAATCGGTTGAAAAACTATGCGCGGCGGGCTATTCCGTCCTGACTGCCTACGCGCTTTGCGGCAGGGGCTATGATACGGTAGAGGCGGCAAATGAGCTGCTCCGCGCCGATGCCCCGCTGCCGGATCCGTTCTTAATGAAGGAGATGGATCGTGCCGTTGCGGAGCTTCGCCGCGCGTTGGCGGAAAAACAGCGCATTGCCGTTTTTGGGGACTATGATGTGGATGGCATTACGGCAACCTGCCTTTTGACGGATTATTTGCGCTCCGTCGGCGCGGACTGCGTTGCGCATATTCCCGGACGCATGGAGGAGGGCTATGGATTGAACGCAGCCGCGATCCGCCAGCTTTATGACGACGGCGTGCGGTTGATCATTACCGTGGACTGCGGCATTACGGCGATCCCCGAGGCAGAGCTTTGCCGCACAATGGGCATTACATTGATCATTACCGATCACCATGAATGCAAGTCGGTTTTGCCCTGCGCGGCGGCAGTGATCGACCCGCACCGCCCCGACCGCACCTATCCGCATACGAATCTGTCCGGTGTCGGCGTGGCGTTTAAGCTGGCAGCCGCACTGCACGGCGATCAGGACGAGATCGCGGCGCGCTATTGCGACCTGTTCTGCCTCGGCACCATTGCGGACATTATGTGCTTGCGCGGAGAGAACCGCCGTCTCGTTGTGCAGGGGCTTGCCGCGATGCAGAACCCGAAGCGCCTCGGCATCCGCGCGTTGATGGAGGCTTGCGACTGTATGTCGCAGGAGGTGACTGCTTCGACCATCGGCTATGTGCTCGCCCCGCGCATCAACGCCGCCGGACGCATGGAGCACGCAGAGCTTGCCGTGCAGCTGTTTCTGACCGAGGATCCCGCTGAGGCAAAGGAGCTTGCCGAGACGCTGTGCCGACTGAACCGAGAACGGCAGGAGACGGAATTGGAGATTTATCGCGAGGCTTCCTATCGCCTGCGCGGGAAAAAGCAGACCGGCAGCGCCATCGTCCTCGCCGGAGAAAACTGGCATCAGGGCGTTGTCGGCATTGTTGCCTCTCGCCTGAGCGAGGAATACTGCCGCCCGACCTTTTTGATCTGTCTGAACGGGGAGCACGGCAAGGCTTCCTCGCGTTCCTACGGCGGATTTAATCTTTTCGCCTCGCTGACAGAGCTTTCGGGGTTGCTCGAGGGCTACGGCGGACATGAGCTTGCGGCGGGCTTTACCATCCACCGCGAAAACATTGCCGAGTTCTCCCGACGTATCTGTGCCCGCGCCGAGGCGTTTGCCAAATCGGGCGAGGCAAAGACCGCGCTTGAGATCGACAGCGAGATTCCCGCCGCCCTTTTGACGGAGGAGAACATCAAAGGGCTTTCGCAGCTGGAACCCTGCGGCACGGGCTGCCCCAGACCGGTATTCTGCCTGAGTGAGGTGATTGTGGAGCGCATTGCCACCGTCGGCGGCGGAAAGCATCTGCGCCTGCGTCTGCGTTCCCGCGAGGGAGAGAGCTTGCAGGCAATCTACTTCTCCGGCGGCGCACTTGCCCGAAAGCTCAAGGTGGGCGACCGCGTGGATGTCGCATTTCATGCGCAGATGAACGAATTTCGCGGCGTTCGCACGGTGCAGCTCAGCCTGATCGACCTGCGCCGTGTTGCCCCGGCGGAGCTGTATGACCGCTTTCTCTCAGGAGACAGGCTTTCTCCCGCAGAGCGCCGTATGCTCGCCCCGGAACGGGCGGATATTGCGGAGCTTTGGCATTATCTCCGCGCGGTGCTGCCCTACGGAAAGGTGCTGCGCTGCGAGCTGACCGATTTTTGCTCTGCGGTTGCCGAGTATTCCAACCAACGGCACAGCGTCCGCCGAACGCTTGCGGGACTTGCAATTTTGCAGGAGCTCGGTTTTTTGACTTTCCGCCGTGAGCAAACAGTGCTGGAGCTGTGCCTCCTTTCGAATTGCCGACCGAATCCGCTGGAAAACAGTCGATTATATCATTCCATCAGAGGTGATTGAGTTTGGAAACCTTTGCTGAACATTATGAAAGTATGCGCCGTATGATCGTTCAGCATTGTCCGCAGGCGGACATGGCGGTGATCGACCGCGCCGTGGAATATGCCGCGAACAAGCATCGCGACCAAAAGCGCAAGGACGGCTCGCCATATATCATCCATCCGCTGGCTGTGGCGGAGATCGTCGCGGAGACAGGACTGGACACCGATGCCATTTTGGGCGCGATCCTGCACGACTGCATCGAGGATACCGACTCGACCTATGACGAGATCGCGCGGCAGTTCGGCTCGACGGTCGCCTCCCTCGTTGAGGGCGTTACGAAGCTGACCCGTGTGGAATATACCACCTTGGAGCAGCAGCAAATGGAGAATCTGCGCAAGATGTTCATGGCGATGAGCAAGGATATCCGCGTGGTGCTTATCAAAATTTGCGACCGTCTGCACAACACACGCACGATGCAGTATCAGACACCCGCAAAACAGATCTCAAAATCCCGCGAGACGATGGACATCTACGCCCCGCTGGCGCACCGCTTAGGTATGCAGAAGATCAAGTGGGAGTTGGAGGATACGAGCTTAAAATATCTCGACCCACAGGGTTATGACGAGATCATGGAATACCTCGCAGCGCATCAGGCGGAGGCGGACAGCTTTATGAAGTCCATTCAGTCCAAGATCACCACGCGTCTGTCCGCTGTCGGCATCCACGGGTCAATTTACGGCAGAATCAAGCATGTCTACTCCATCTACCGCAAGATGAAGGCGCAGAACAAGAGCATTGACGAGCTTTACGATATGTACGCCTTCCGGGTGATCGTCGATACGATCTCCGACTGCTATAATGTGCTCGGGCATATCCATGACCTGTTCAACCTTGTGCCGGGCCGCTTTAAGGATTATATTTCCACACCGAAGCCGAATATGTATCAAAGTCTGCATACGACGGTCATCGGGCAGCAGGGCATCCCCTTTGAGGTGCAGATTCGTACCTGGGAGATGCACGAGACGGCGGAATACGGCATTGCCGCGCACTGGAAATACAAGCAGGGCGTCGAGGGCGGCAGCGAGAAGCAATTTGAATGGGTGCGCCGCCTGCTGGAAAGCCAGCAGGAGGAGAACGACGCCGAGGATTATATCCACTCCCTCAAGGTCGATATGTTTGACGACGAGGTGTTTGTCTTTACGCCCAAGGGCAAGGTGATGTCCCTGCCCGCAGGCTCGACGCCGATCGACTTTGCCTATGCCATTCACTCCGGCGTCGGCAACGCGATGGTAGGCGCAAAGGTCAATAACCGCATTGCAAGCTACGACCAACAGCTCGAAAACGGTGATATCGTTGAGATTCTGACCTCCAAGAGCGCGAAGGGCCCCAGCCGCGATTGGCTGAAGATCTGCAACAGCAATCAGGCGCGCACGAAGATCAAGCAGTGGTTCAAGAAGGAGAAGCGCGAGGAGAATGTCGCCCACGGCAGGGCGAGCTTTGAGGGCGAGCTGCGCCGCGCAAACCTCAGTCCTGCGATTTTGCAGGACAGCGACCTGCTCCCGCAATTGTTGAAAAAGCTGGCGTTTGACAGCTTGGACGATATGTATGCCGCCATTGGCTACGGCGGCTTGACGGCGGCAAAGGCGTTCGGACGCATCCGCGACGATCTGACCCGCGCCAATCGCCAGAATCAGCAGAAGGAGCCGCCGAAGGCAGCGGAGCCGTCTCCCGTCAAGGCGAGCCGCCATAAGGACTCCGGCGTGATCGTGGAGGACATTGACTCCTGCATGATCAAGTTCTCCCGCTGCTGCACGCCTGTGCCCGGCGACGAGATCATCGGCTTTATCACGAAGGGCTACGGCGTGTCCGTCCACCGCAAGGACTGCAAGAATGCCGTCGGCGCGAACGACCCGAAGCAGGCGGGACGCTGGGTGAAGGTCGCGTGGTGCACGGATGAGGAGAAGCCCTTCGCCACGACCTTTGAGATCGACTCCGTGGATCGCGACGGCATTTGGATCGACATTGCCACTGCGCTGACTGCGGCAAAGGTCAAAATTTCCGAAATCTCTGCGAAGGAAATGCCTGCGGGCAAGGCGCGGACGGTTGCCACCTTTGAGGTCAAAAACGTGTCTGAGCTGGAAACCATTCGCAATAAGATCCGCAATATCGACGGCGTCATTGACGTGCGAAGGGGGCAGAACTGATGCGGGCGGTCGTGACGCGTGTAAAAAGCGCCTCCGTTGCCATCGCGGGCGAGATCGTCGGGCAAATCGGACAGGGCTTTTTGATCCTGCTCGGTGTCGCGCCGGACGATACGGGCGCGCAATGCAAAAAATTGGCGGAAAAGGCGCTGGGATTGCGCGTCTTCTGCGACGAAAACGATAAAATGAATCTGTCCCTCGGGGATGTCGGCGGACAGGTGCTTGTGGTGAGCCAGTTTACCCTCTATGCCGACTGCAAAAAGGGCAAGCGTCCGAGCTTTGTCGGCGCGGCGGCACCCGATGTCGCCATTCCCCTGTATGAGCAGTTTTTGGACGAGTGCCGTGCAAGAGGGTTCGAGCCGCAGCACGGACGCTTCGGCGCGGATATGCTCGTCGCCTCCGAAAACGACGGCCCCGTGACGATCCTGCTGGACACGAAGGAACTGATGTAGGGGCGGCTATCAGCCGCCCGTGTACGGGGGAACGGGCTTGTACGCAAACGGTAATTTCTGCACGCGGGCGGATAGTATCCGCCCCTACAGAGGTTTTTGCGAGCTAAGGAAAAGGAGCATTTGAATGAAAATTTACACTTTGCCGCTGGGGCAGTTGGAGACGAATTGCTACCTGGTCGCGGATACGGACGGAAACGCCGCCGTGATCGACCCCGCCGCCGCGCCGGAACAGATTTTGCAGACCGCGCGGGAGCATGGGCTGAACCTTCAGGCGACTTTGCTCACGCACGGGCATTTTGACCATGTGGGCGCGGTCAAGGGACTGGTGGAGGCGCTGCGCTGTCCCGTTTGGATGCACGAAAGCGAATTGACGCTTCCCGAATATCTGACGGACGGGAAGCTATATTATACGGATGGCTATGACGAGGGCGACACGGTCACGGTCGGGAAGCTGACCTTCACCGTCCTGCACACCCCGGGACATACGCCGGGGTCGGTCTGCCTGCGCTGCGGAGATGCGCTGTTTTCCGGCGACACGCTGTTCGCGGGAAGTTACGGACGGACGGATTTCTCCGGCGGCAGCGGCTTGGAGATGTGCAAGAGCCTCCACAGACTTGCCGAGATTTCGGAAAATCTCAATGTCTACCCCGGACACGGCGAAATGACAACTCTTGACAGAGAGCGAAGAGAAAACCCCTATTTCCGCTGATCGGGATTTCACCAAATCAGCAGTTCCTGCACGAGATTGCACCCGCAATACCCGCAATACCCGCAAGGGGCACGCCGCATCCGTAGCGCT
>JAEDOK010000168.1 GCA_016302005.1 Oscillospiraceae bacterium
AAGATCGCGCCGAGCATCAGACCGCCGGAGAGAAGCTGGCAGAGCATCCAGTCCAAACGGTTGCAGCCGCCCAGCGGGAAGAGGACCGCAAGCACCACCACCGTGCCGAGGTAGGCAAGCGGGATGCGCAGGGTGATGACCTTCCGCGCGACAAGGTAAATGCCGCCGAGTAACAGAGCAAGCGCTGAAATTTCGCCCAGAGAGCCGCCGAGCTTGCCGAAGAAGAGGTCAAGCAGGCTCTCCGCCGGGAGCGTACCCGCGTGCAGCGCCTCCATCGGCGTGGCGGAGGTCAAGCCGTCCAGGGCGGCGCGGGTCGGGTTGGAGAACGCATCGATGTTGGTGCCGGGGCGTACCCAGTTGCCCGACATTAAGGAGGGCCAGCTAAAGAGGAAGGCGCGGGCGGCGAGGGCGGGGTTGACGATATTCAGCCCGATGCCGCCGAAGAGCTGTTTCACCAGTACAATGGCAAAGAAATCCGCGATCAGGATCGTCCAAAAGGGCAGAGTCACGGGGCAGACAAAGGCGATCAGCATGCCCGTGACCACCGCCGACCAGTCCGAGACAGTGTTGTCCTTCTTCATCACCCGGCGATAGCCCCATTCGAAGAACACGCAGCCTGCGACGGAGACGAGGGTCAGCGTCAGGGCGCGCCAGCCAAAGAAGTAAATCGCGGCGATCAGCGCGGGCAGCAGCGCAATGCAGACATCGCGCATAATGACGGCGGTGGAGTTCTTACTGTGCGCGTGGGGGGAGGAGGAGATCGTCAGGTTGACGGGTTCGTATTTCATTTTGCCGCCTCCTTTGCCTTTGCGTCCCGGAGCATCTTTTTCGCCGTGCGGAAGCTCTGCACCAGGGGGATCCCTGCCGGGCAGCCGTAGGCGCAACTGCCGCACTCGATGCAGTCCATGACATTGCCCTTTTCAAGCTTTTCCAAATCGCCGTTCTTTTGCGCGCGGTGCAGGAAAATGGGCATCAGGTGCATCGGGCAGACATCCACGCACTTGCCGCAGCGGATGCAGTGGGGCTGGGCGACGGCGTGATTGTCCTGTTCGGAGAAGCAGGTCAGGGCGTTGTTGCCCTTGATCGTGCCGCAGGCGAGGGTGTGCTGGGCGATGCCCATCATCGGCCCGCCGCAGAGAATTTTATAGGGCTGGCAGCAGAAGCCGCCTGCCGCCTCGACCAGATCGGAATAGAGCGTGCCGATGGGGGCGAGGAAGTTGGACGGTCTGGCGATTGCCCTGCCCGTCACCGTCACGGCGCGGCGGACGAGAGGCATGCCCTCATAGACCGCGTCATAGATTGCCGCGCAGGTCGCCGCGTTGAACACCGCGCAGCCCACCGCAGCGGGCAGTCCGCCGGGGGGGACGCAGCGCCCCGTGACCGATTGGATCAGCTGCTTTTCCGCTCCCTGGGGGTAGCGCACCCGCAGAGCGAGCAGCTCCACATCGTCGTTTAAGACTTGCTTCATGGCGGCAAGCGCCTGCGGCTTATTGGCTTCGATGCCCACGGCGGTGCGCGCGGGATTCAGAATCTTTTGGATCACACGCAGACCGCCCGCCACGCGCTCCGGCGTTTCGCGCATGAGGCGGTCATCCGAGGTGATATACGGCTCGCATTCCGCGCCGTTGACGATCACGGTATCGACCTTGCCCATGCCGGAGGAGATCTTGACATTCGTTGGGAAGCCCGCGCCGCCCATGCCTGTGATGCCCGCCTCGCGGATGATGGCGGTCAGTTCTTCGGGCGACAGCTCCGCGATGCTCTCCCGCTTTTTCACCGTGGGACAGAGCGTGTCGCGTCCGTCGCTTTCGATCACGACGCACATGCCGTTCGTGCCTGCGGGGGTGGGGCGCATTTCGACCGCCACGACCGTGCCCGAGACAGAGGCGTGAACCGGGACGCAAAGCCCCTGTCCGTCGCCGATCTTCTGCCCAAGGGTCACACGGTCGCCGACCTTCACAAGGGGAGTGCAGGGTTTGCCGATATGCTGCGACATCGCGATGCTGACGAGCTTCGGACGCAGAGGCACGATGGGCGCCTCACAGGACAGCTCCTTGAAGCCCTTCGGATGAACGCCGCCGAAAAAGGAACGAGCCATAGGTGCATCACCTCAATTCATATTCATACAGTTCCACTATATCATATACCGCCGAAAAAAGCTATGACTTTGCGCTGCGAATTTTTGAGAATTTTGTTTTTTTTCGAAAAAAACGCGCGGATGCTGTGAATGTTGCACAAAAACAAGACTCGTCGGGCGCGCTTCTTCTACAAAAGTGACGGTTGCATTTTTTGACGAATACGATATAATAGGTTTACAAAGAAATAAACCCGTCGAAACAGCTCGGGAAAGCGGTCTTTGTGACCCTCCGAAGGAGTAATGCTCTCAGGAAAACAGACCGAGCCGTGGAGGGACT
>JAEDOK010000169.1 GCA_016302005.1 Oscillospiraceae bacterium
TTTGCCCACGCAGACAGAGCCGCTGATTCAACAGGACATGTCCCCGCCCTACAGTGGCTGCATGATAGAGTGAACCGGAATCGCTTGAAAAGGGAGAAACACTGCTATGGATTTTGAACTCAGAGCGTGGCGAATGTCTGATGCGAAAGACCTCGCTGCCGCGCTTTCCAATCCGAACATTTTGAACAACCTGCGTGACGGCATCCCTTATCCCTATACGGAGGGGGACGCCGCTTCCTATATCAGCGCTATGCAAAAGGCTGACCCGAACACGACCTTTGCCTATGCCATAACTGTGGAGGACAGAGCAATCGGCAGCATCGGGGTATTCCGACAGGGGAACATCCATGCGCGGACAGCAGAACTGGGCTATTATCTTGCCGAGGAATACTGGGGCAAGGGTATCATGAGCGAGGCGGTGCGCAGTGCCTGTAAGCGTGTTTTCGCGGAAACGGATATCCTCCGCATTTTTGCAGAGCCCTTTTCCTATAACACAGCCTCGCGGCGGGTACTGGAAAAGGCAGGCTTTTGCTATGAGGGGCTGCTGCGCTGCAACGCCGTCAAGCATGGCAGAGTAGAGGATATGGCGCTGTACGCTTTGACAAAAGGTGAGACGCGCGTCAAGCGGCTTTCCTTTGAAGAATTGCCCGCAGCGCTGTCGCTGATTTGGGAGGTGTTTCAAAAATTTGAAGCGCCTGTCTATCCGCAGGAGGGAATCGACGAGTTCCGAGCGTCGCTGGATAACGCGGAGCGCAACGCACGAATGCACTTCTATGGTGCGTATGAAGATAACTCGCTGATCGGTGTGCTTGCCATGCGTGCGCCGCAGCATATCGGCTACTTTTTTGTGCGCGAGGATTGTCAGCACAGAGGCGTCGGAAAAAGGCTGTTCGAGACGATACGCCGGGACTATTCGGTGCAGGCTTTCACAGTCAATGCTGCCCCCTACGCGGTGGATATCTATCGACACCTCGGCTTTGTGCCCACCGATACCGAGCAGATCACAAACGGCATCCGTTATACGCCGATGCGGCTTGTGGGAGGCAATTCCAATGGAGTGGTTTAATCCCTATGGCTTCGGCTTTATGGCAGCCATTATGGTTCCGAATCTTCTGTTTACGCTCCGATATAAAGAAGATGGCTTTGCAAATGTGTGGCACAACAAACCGGTCGAGGTTTTGGAGCAGATCGGGCGCTATGGCTGCTTTTTGCTGATGATCTTCAATATTCCGCATACCTGGTTCGGCTTTTGTTCGGATGAGGCGTTCGCGTTCTATCTGATCGGCAACGCTGTCTTGGTGCTGCTGTACTGCCTTATTTGGACGGTCTGCTTCCGAAAAAACAGCATCTTCCGCGCTTTGGCACTGTCGATCCTGCCGAGTTTGAGCTTTCTCCTCAGCGGTGTGCTGCTCCGCTCCATCCCGCTGACTGCTGCGGCGCTTCTGTTCGCGCCGTGTCATATCATCATCAGCTATCAAAACGCAGCCCTTTCCGAATAGCAAGGAAAGTCGAGAAATTCTCTTTTCCATGCGGTAAAATGGCGTTGTGAGGTGAAGAACGGATGCAGGAATACATTGCGGCGCACTTGGATGGAGAACTGACTCTGTCCGAGCTTGCGCGGGTGTCCCTCTTTTCGCCGTGGCACTCCTACCGCCTGTTTCGGCAGTACACGGGGCTGACACCGACGGAGTATATCCGAAGACTGCGCCTGAGCGAATCTGCGCGGCGGCTGAAGCTGGGAAATACCCGTGTGATCGACGCGGCGTATGACTGGGGCTTCGGCAGTGTGGACGGCTATCAGCGGGCGTTTTTGCGGGAGTTCGGCTGCAACCCCGGGGAATATGCCCGCACGAAGGTTCCGATTCCGCTCTTTCTCCCTTACGGTGTGAAATTCCGCGAATTAAGAAAGGAGACAGTACCAATGGAAAACGTACAAAGTGTTTTTGTTCAGCTCATGCGCAAGCCGGAACGGAAGGTCGTTCTCAAGCGCGGCGTTACAGCGGAGGATTATTTCCCCTACTGCGAGGAGGTTGGCTGCGATGTCTGGGGCATCCTGACGAGTATGGACTCCCTGTGCGGCGAGCCGGTTTGCCTTTGGCTGCCGGAGAAGTATAAGAAGCCGCATACCTCCACCTATGTGCAGGGCGTGGAGGTCGAGACAAGCTATAACGGTACCATTCCCGAAGGCTTTGATGTCATCACCCTGCCCGAGGCGGAGTATCTGAGCTTTCAGGGCGAGCCGTTCCGCGAGGAGGACTACTGCGATGCCATTTCCGCCGTGCAAAGCGCGATGCAGAAGTATGACCCCTCGCTCATCGGCTACGAATGGGACAATACCAACCCGCGCATCCAGTTAGAGCCGAGAGGCGAACGCGGCTACATCGAGCTGCGCGCCGTCCGCCC
>JAEDOK010000038.1 GCA_016302005.1 Oscillospiraceae bacterium
GCAGCACCGTCGCGCCGGTCAGGGCGGCGGCGGGCGTCTTCGACCCGGCGGGCCTCGGGCGGTGAGCTGGCGCGGATCATGCTGGCGCTCAAAAATGTCCTTGCCGAGCGCGATAAGGTGCCGACTCTGATCTTCGACGAGGTGGATACCGGCGTCTCCGGTCGGGCGGCACAACGCGTCGCGGAAAAGCTCCGCGCCGTGTCCAAGAATAAGCAGGTTCTGTGCGTGACGCACCTGCCGCAGCTTGCGGCGCTGGCCGACACGCACTTCCTCATTGAAAAGAGTGAACGTGACGGACGCACCTTTACCGCCGTCACGCCGCTGGATTTTGAGGGCAGGAAGAGAGAGCTTGCCCGCATCATCGGCGGCACGAGCATCACGGAAACCACGCTGCAAAGCGCGGCGGAGATGCTCGGCAGCCGGCTCTGAGAAAGGGATCTTTGCGATGAAAAGAGAGAGATTTCTGAGATTTGCCGCGCTCCTGCTTCTGTTGTGCGTGCTGTCTGCGTTTGTGCCGCGGGCGGCGGCCATGCCGGACAGCTTTTTTGCCCAGCATCCGGACTGGCACTTCGATCTGACGAAGGAGCCGGATCGTCCGATGACCGTGGAGGAGTATATTGCCCTCGTGCGGGCGTATTCTTACTGGTCAGTCGGCATCGACGGCGAGACCCCGCGCGACCGTGACGGCGATCTGCCCTCTGCCTGGGCGGCGCCCTATGTCCGCGAGGCGGCGAAATACGGCATCATCGACCCCAAAACGGTCGACTACAGCCAGCCCATCACGCTCGGCATGGCGATGGAGATCATTGTCCACAGCAAGGGTCTGTACGGCTTCAATGCGGTCAACCTCTACGACTTCCGCGGCACGGAGGGGCTGACGAACGAGCAACGCCTGTGCCTGAACACAGCGGTCGATTACGGCATTTTGCAGTATTCACCCAATATGAAGGTCTCCACGCTGCTCCTGCGTAAGGATCTGGAGAAAAAATACCTGATCCCGTCGCCCGATAAGGTGCTCACGCCCGTCGTCGGGCAGCAGCAGCGCTCTGCGAATTACCGTTATAGCATGGCTTTTTTTGAAGACTGCTATAACGACGGCGAAAAGAGCCGCGCACAGGTCGAGCTCCTCAAGCAAAACAGCAATTCGTTCAACGTCGTCTCGCTCGACTGCCTGTACCTGATGCAGAGCAAGGTCAATGAGGCCAACAACGGCAGAAGCTATCTCGGCGAATTCATCACCCACGATATGCTTGGAAACACCGACCCGCAGCTCGAGCTGCTCTCGTTCTGCAAGGAGAAGGGCATTCAGGTGCTCGGCGGCGTGATCGTGTATTATGACGATTCCATTCTCCGCCGCCTCGCGGCGGACGATGCGGCGATCGACGCCGCGATCGGGGAGATGATGGACGTCGTTCATGCCTATGACCTCGACGGTTTGAATCTCGACGTTGAATTCGGCGGCAACACCTACCGCGCCGTCTACAGCAAGCTCGTGACAAGGCTCTCTACGCGGCTGCACGCCGAGGGCAAGACGCTCATGCTCACGATCGGCGGTGTGATGTGGGACCAGGACGAGGCAGCGACGATCTATGACTATGACGTCGTCGCCGAGGCGGCGGATCTGGTGACGGTCATTACCTACGACCTGCACAGTGCCCGCGCTTATACGAACAGTACCTCCGCGCAGTACGGCGAGATCAGCAACCTGACCTATACCGCCCGCTGTATGCGCTATGCTGCGACGGTCATCGGTGCGGACAAGGTGCTGGTTGGCATCGGCGGCTACGGCATCCGCTTCAACACCACCGACCACACGGCGGAGAACATCACCATGCCGGAGGTCTGGGCGCTGCGTGACAAGCACGGCGCTCAGGAAAAGACGACCGACAGCGCGGTGGATGACCGCTGGTTTACCTTCTCCGAGGGCGGCAAGAATTACGTCGTCTACTACGAGTCCGAGGCAGGCGTCCGCAGGAGAGCCGCACTTGCGCCGGCCTATGGGCTTGCGGGCATTGCGGGCTTCTACATCGGCGGCGGTTATACCGAGCTGTTCAACCAGATGGGAAAGCGCCTGACCGACCTGCCGTTTGCGGACGTCGACCCGACGCAGTGGTACTGCGAGGGCGTGGAATACGCTTTTGAGAACAAGCTCTTTAATGGTATGAGCCCGACGACCTTCGAGCCGGAGACGGAAATGACACGTGCCATGCTCGTCACGGTGCTCTGGCGCTATGAGGGCGAGCCGCAGGCCAACGGCGGCGTGCAATTCACCGACGTGCCCGCGAACGAGTGGTACGCGAAAGCGGTCGCGTGGGCGAGCGAGAACGGCATCGTCGGCGGCATCGGGCACGGGAAATTCGCGCCGGAGGACAACGTGACCCGCGAGCAGATGGCCGCCATTTTGTACCGTTACGCGCAGAAGAAGGACTATTCGACTGCGAACCGCGCAGACCTGAGCGCCTTCCCCGACCACGCTGCGGTCAGCGTTTGGGCGCAGGATGCGGTTTCGTGGACGGTTTCCGCCGGCATCATCGGCGGCTCTGACGGCCGCCTTCTGCCGGAGGGCAACGCGACCAGAGCGCAGGTCGCCACGATCCTGATGCGCTTCATCCGCACCTATGCGGGGAAATGAAGAACTGCCTTGCATTTCTTGCGTGAACGTAGTATGATAGATCCGTCCCCGGAAAGGGGACGGATCATTTTATGGAAAGGGTGGTCTATGTGAAAAAAGAGACGAGGAAAGCGCGTGAGCGGAGGGCGCACGCCGAATAAAACCGACCCCGTACGGTAAAATTCTGCCTTGCCGCGCGGTAGCCCTCCGAAGATAACGGAGGAAAACATGATTACCCTGCAACCTGTCAACGAAACCAATTTTCTCGCCGTTTGTGCGCTGAAGCCGGCGCGTGAACAGCAAGCCTTTGTCCTTCCCGCGCCGATGATTTTGGCGCGGGCCTATGCCTACCGTGCGCAGCGGGCCAGAGCGTGGGCGATCTGTCTGGATCAGCGGCCTATCGGTGTCCTTTTGGTGGAGAATATGGAGGAAGAACCTTCCTGCTACCATCTGGCCGAGCTTCTCATCGACGAAGCGTACCAGCAAAAGGGCTATGCCGCCGCCGCGCTGCGTCTTTTGCTGCCCATTTTGCAGGCGGAAAAGAGATTTCCGCGCATCGAGCTGTGCGTCAAGAGGGAAAACCATGCCGCGATCCGGCTCTATGCCTCCTTCGGCTTCTCGGACAGCGGCTATACCGATCCCGACGCGCCGGACAGCATTTGCATGGTGCGTCCGCTGCAAACGACCCTTGCCGCCGCGCTCGGCTTCTCTGCGCAGGACGCGCTGCGCATCGACACGGCGTTTTCCGAGAGAGAGGCAACCTACCGCCGCTGGGCGGAGACCGCCTACGACGGCGAAGTGCCCGATTTTCCCATCTGCCGCCGCATGCCGCTGGAACGTCTGGTGTGCGTGCTCGTCAAGCTGGTTGAGCTGCGCGGCCGCTATGCGGAAAAGGGGATTGACGAGGACGTTTTTTTCGCCACCGCGTCGGATGTCCGCCTGCACCAGCGCCTGTATTTTGAAAAGACGGGACAGCTTGGCCTTTCCCGCAGTGATGTGATATGGCTGCGCCACCTGTTCGGCTGCCGCCTCTTTCAACTCGGCAGCCTGCAATTTCAGATGCTCCCGATGATCTATCTCGATCAAGAGGGCTGCGGCGAGGACTATATGCGCTATGCGCCGGAGCAGAAAGAGCGCCTGCCCGCCGGCTCGCCCGTGATCAATGTGCATATCCCGCACGGTGCCGACCTGTCGCCGCAGGCAGTGGAGGAGAGCTTCTCCCACGCCGCCGCGTTCTTTGCGCGCCACTTTGACTATCACGCGCGGGCTTTTTTGTGCTGCTCGTGGCTTTTGTATCCGGGGATGCGGCCGCTTTTGCCGCCGCATTCAAACATCGCGCAGTTTGCCGCCCGTTGGACGATCATCGGCGAGGCAAAGGACGCCTCCGAGGCGATCTCGCGCATCTACGGCGGCCGGCGCGGGAAGACTGCGGACTACCCGCAAAGGACGAGCCTGCAAAGAGCGGCACTGCACCACTTTTCCTGCCTCGGAGAAGCGTACGGAATCATCGAAATTGCTTGACAAATCCAAACTTTTCTGCTATGATAGCCGCGAAAAACGCAGCGATGAGAAGAAGTACCCGCGATTTTCACGCGCAGAGAGCCGTCGGTCGGTGTAAGACGGTCGGAAAACGCGGCGAAGTACATCTCGGAGCGGCCTGCCTGAACCATTGCGTCCTGTCGCGTATGCCTGTAGTGCGCGGCATCCCTGACGCGCCGTGCAGTAGGGCAGGACGGGTGCGCCCGTGACCGCGCTGAAGTCCCTGACTTCCCAAGGCCGCCTCCCGCGAGGGACCGGCAAACCAGAGGTGGTACCGCGTAACTTTACGCCCTCTGTTCCGCAAGGAGCAGAGGGCTTGATTTTTTGGAGGAAAGAAAATGAAAGTTTATGACGAACTCGTCGCCCGCGGCCTGATCGCGCAGGTGACAAACGAAGAAGAGATCCGCGAGATGATCGACAACGGCAAGGCGACCTTCTATATCGGCTTCGACCCGACGGCGGACTCGCTCCATGTCGGCCACTTCATGGCGCTTTGCCTGATGAAGCGCCTGCAAATGGCGGGCAACAAGCCCATCGCCCTCATCGGCGGCGGCACGGCCATGATCGGCGACCCCTCCGGCAGAACCGATATGCGCTCGATGATGACCAAGGAGACGATCGCGCACAACTGCGCCTGCTTCAAGAAGCAGATGGAGCGTTTCATCGAATTCGGCGAGGGCAAGGCACAGATGGTCAACAACGCCGATTGGCTGCTGGGTCTGAACTACATCGAGGTGCTGCGTGAGGTCGGCGCCTGCTTCTCGGTCAACAATATGCTTCGCGCCGAGTGCTACAAGCAGCGCATGGAGAAGGGCCTGAGCTTCCTCGAATTCAACTACATGATCATGCAGTCGTACGACTTCTACCATCTGTACCAGAATTACGGCTGCAATATGCAGTTCGGCGGCAACGACCAGTGGAGCAATATGCTCGGCGGCACGGAGCTGATCCGCCGCAAGCTGGGCAAGGACGCGCACGCCATGACCATCACACTCCTGCTCAACTCCGAGGGCAAGAAGATGGGCAAGACTGCCAAGGGCGCGGTCTGGCTCGACCCGAACAAGACCAGCCCGTTCGACTTCTTCCAGTATTGGCGCAACGTCGCGGACGATGACGTCCTCAAGTGCATCCGTATGCTGACCTTCCTGCCGCTCGAGCAGATCGACGAGATGGACAAGTGGGAGGGCAGCCAGCTCAACACCGCCAAGGAGATCCTCGCCTATGAGCTGACCAAGCTCGTCCACGGCGAGGAAGAGGCGGATAAGGCGCGTGCCGCTGCCAAGGCGCTCTTTGCCGGCGGCGCGGACGACAGCGATATGCCCACGACCGAGCTGACCGAGGCGCAGCTCACGGAAGGCTCGATCGCCATTCTCGACCTGATGCTCGCCTGCAAGCTCGCGCCGAGCAAGTCCGAGGCACGCCGGCTCGTCCAGCAGGGCGGTGTGTTTGCCAACGACGAGAAGGTCGCGTCCATCGACGTGCGCTTCACCGCCGAGCAGCTCAAGGATGGCGTGAAGCTCCGCAAGGGCAAGAAGGTCTACCATAAGGCGATCCTGGCGTAATGGAATTCCGTTTGGCAAGCGAGGCGGATTTTGACGCGGTCAACCGCCTTGCGCGGCAGGTGCATGAGCTGCACGTGTCTTGGCGACCCGACCTCTTCCGCTCCGTGGAATATCCGATCCCGCAGGAAGCGTTTTCCGGGCTTCTGCAAGAACAGCGGCTCCTTTTGGCGCAGAAGGACGGCAAGGTGATCGCCTATGCGGTGTTTGGCGTGCAGCAGCTCGATGTGCCGAAGCTGATGCCGCAAAAAACGCTGAAGCTCGATGAGCTCTGTGTGGATGAGGCGTATCGGCGGCAGGGTGTTGCGAAAGCGTTCCTGCATGAGCTGATGCAGCGCGGCAGGGAACAGGGCTGTACCGACCTGCGCCTGACCTGCGACCCGCACAACGCGGCGGGGATCGCCCTTTATGAATCGCTCGGCATGAAGCCGAAGGTCATTCAATATCAATGTCAGCTATAAAGAAATCGGTGGGAGCTGCTGCTTCCACCGATTTTTCACGATATTCCTGTTTTTTCTTCCGCTTCCTGCGGCGGCTCCAAAAGGATCAGCTTTTCCGCAAGGAGCTGGCAGAAGCCGGAGATGATCGACATCACAAAGATCAAATTGTTGATGTCCTGCGCTGTGGCGTTCTCGCCGTGCAGGATAGGGTCGGCAGCCTTGGCGACCTGCTGGTTGAAATACTGCGCCGTGCGGCGATGCCGCTCGACATAGGCGCTGTAGATCGGCTCGAATTCCTCTTCAGGAATGCCGACGGGGATCATTTTGCGCAGCAGGGCGATGCTGAGCGACTGCTTCATCGTGCAGATCATCAGCAGGTAAGCGATGTGCAGGCGGTAATACCGCTTTTTCCGTGGCTCCGGCATGATCTTCATGCGGACATAATTGTTGATCGCGGCAGGCGTGATGCAGTTATCCTCCTTCAGCTCCGGCGGAAGATAGTCTAAATACTGCGTCAGCAGCGTGATGACCTGATCCATGAACAGCCCGATGTCAGGGATCTCATTCCATGTCGGCAGCTTGAAGTTGTCCAGATATTTTTCCCATCTGCGCAGTTTGCTCCCCACGAGGGCAACGTCTTCTGTCATGCGGTTCACCGCCTTTCCTTGTGATTCTATCATAAACAACTTGTTTTTGCAATCATTATTTTTGCTATTTTTCGTCTTGACATTGCGTTGTATATTTGTTATTATAATATTGCATATTAGATTAGCGGGTGATGGTAACAATGAGTTTTGCAATTTTGACAGATACGGCGGCCAATCTTTTGGATAAGCATTTTGCGCAGCGGGATATTGTCCCCATTCCGCTGGAATATTACATCGACGGTACGGCGTATACCTGCCGGACGGTGGACAACTTTGATGGCGAGGCATTCTATGCCTCGCTGGGGGATAAGGAAATCAAAACAGCGCAGAGCAATCCGCAGAGATATTTGGATGTGATAGAGCCGATCCTGCGCGAGGGCAGGGACGTTCTGTGCTTCACGCTTTCCTCCGGGATCAGCGGAACTTACGCAAGCGCATGTATTGCTGCGGATCTGCTTCGTGAGACCTACCCAGAGCGTACCGTTTGCATCATTGACTCGAAGGGCGCTTCGCTTGGTGAGGGACTTCTTGTTTTGCGCGCTTGTGACTACCGCGATGCGGGCATGAGCATCGAAGAAACCGCCGCGCAGATCGAGTCTATGGTCGTGCGGATGTGCCAGTTTTTCACGGTCGACGATCTGCGTTTCCTGCGCAAGGGCGGCCGTATTTCGGGCGCGGTCGCGTTTGTCGGCACGCTGCTCGATTTTAAGCCGCTGCTCAAAGGCAATGAGAACGGCGAAATTGTCATGTGCGGCAAGGTGCGCGGCAGAAAGCGGGCGATTGCCGCAATAGCGGAAAAATACGAAGCGCTGGTGGAGCATCCGGAGACGCAGCGAATCGGCATCGCCTATGCAGGCCGCTACGAGGATGCGAAAACACTCGAAGCCCTCCTGCAAAAAAACAAACCGCCAAGAGAGATCCTGACGGTTTGCTATGAGCCGGTGACGGGCGTTCATGTCGGCCCCGGCGCACTGGCCCTGTTCTTCCTGGGTAACGACGACGTGCGAACGAAATAATTTTCAAAGCAGCAGCGTGAGCAGCCATGCCGCGCAAAACGGTGCAGCCCCGACCGCGGTCCAGACGAGCGGCGGCAGGCTGCGCCGCTTTTTTCCCTGCGCGTGGTCGGCCACATAGCCGCTTGCGACGCGCCGTGCTTCCTCCAGCAGCTCGCGTTCGCTGACGCCGTGCTTTTCCAGCGCATCCTCCCGCAGCAGGAAGATCGCCTGCTCAAACAGCTTCGGGTCGGGCGACTTGACGACCACGACCTGCCTTGTGTTACCTTTTACCATAAGCATCCCTCCCGAAAGAGCATGGACAAAAATCGCCGCCTTCAAACGAAAAATGCAGTATCCGCTCTCCCGCGGATACTTTTTTCTCTTGACAAGTGAACGATCGTTCACTATAATAATAGTAAACGGTCGTTTACTAACGGAGGGTTATTGATGTCTGACACCAAAGAACGCATTTTGCTGACTGCGCTGCACCTGTTTGCGCGTGACGGCTATGAGGCCGTTTCGGTGAGCGCCATTGCGGGCGAGCTCGGCATGACGAAAGGCGCACTCTATAAGCACTACAGGAACAAACGGGACATTTTTGACAGCATCGTGCAGCGGATGTATGAAACCGATGCCGAACGGTCGCGCGAATACAAGGTGCCTGCGGAAACGCACGAGCAATGCCCGGAAAGCTACAACGATGTCTCGATCGAGCGCATCGCAGATTTCACCGTCGCACAATTCCTGTTCTGGACGGAGGATGACTTCGCTTCCGCTTTTCGCAGGCTGCTGACGTTGGAGCAGTATCGCAATCCCGAGATGGCGGAGCTGTACAAAAGCTGCCTGACCGCCGGCCCGGTCGCGTACATGGAGGACGTCTTCCGCGCAATGATGAAGGAGGGCACGCTCCGGGAAGCAGACCCGAAGCAGCTTGCCCTCGCGTATTACGCGCCGCTCTTTTTGCTGATCTGCAGCAATGCGGACAGGGAAAGCGCACTGACGCTGTTGAAACAGCATATCGTACATTTTATGCAGCAGAACGCTGCCCGAAAGGAGAATAAAAATGAAGTACATCAGAAGTGAAAAATACAATACCCCCGAATTGCAGGCAAAGATCATGGGCCCGAACCCGGTCAAGCTGGAGGAGGAGCTGCTGCGCGAGCACCGGATCCCGCAGGGAGGCATCGTCTGCGACCTCGGAAGCGGACAGGGCTTAACGAGCGTGTTCCTCGCAAAGGAATACGGCTTCACCGTCTACGCTGCCGACCTCTGGAGCGACCCGGAGGAAAACAGGGCGTTTTTTGACGCAATGGGGCTTGACCGGGAGCAGATCATTCCCGTGAAGGCCGACGCGACGGATCTTCCGTTCGAAAAAGAGTTCTTTGATGCCGTCGTCAGCACGGACTCGTACAACTATTTCGGACGTGACGAGCATTATCTGGACGACAAGCTCCTGCCGTTCGTGAAAAGCGGCGGATACCTTTATATCGCCATCCCCGGCATGAAAAAGGACTGCCACGACCATCTGCCGCAGAAGCTGCTGCTCTCGTGGACGCCGGAGCAGCTTGACTATATGCACGACGTCGCATATTGGAGCGAAATGGTCGGCAAGTGCAAGGGCGCGGAGGTCGTCTCCGTTGCCGAAATGGAAAGCAACGATGAGGTCTGGGCCGACTGGCTGAAGCAGGAGAATGAATATGCCATCGGGGACAGAAAAGCCATGGAGGCCGGCGGCGGGAAGTACCTGAATTTCATCGCCATCGTGCTTCGGAAAAAGTAAAATAACGGTGCAGCCTGCCGGGCTGCACCGTTTTCTTCAGGGCTTCGCGGGGTTTGCAATTGAATCGTCGTGCTCGATCCACTCCTGCACGTCGATGACATCATAGGCCGTCTTCGTGCGGCGGATGATGACCTTTGCCAATCCGGCGTTGATGATCATGCGCGTGCACATCGCGCAAGGCCGCGGCTTCTCCAGATATTCGCCCGTTTTGGCGCTTTTGCCCGCGAGATAGATCGTCCCGCCGATGCACTCGCTGCGTGCGGCGGAGATGATGGCGTTCATCTCCGCATGGACGGAGCGGCAAAGCTCGTAGCGCTCGCCGGAGGGGACCTTCAGTTCCTCGCGTGCGCAGTAATCGAGGTCGATGCAGTTGCACCGTCCGCGCGGGGCACCGTTGTAGCCGGTCGAGATGATCTCGTCGTTGCGCACGATCAGTGCGCCGTACTTTGCGCGCAGGCAGGTCGCCCGCTCCAGCACGGTCTCGGCAATGTCCAGATAGTAGTTGTTTTTCTCGATTCGTTCCATCGTGCGCCTCCGGATGCGTTACAGGTCGGATTTCCCGCGCGGGATGAAAACACCGCCGCGGTCGTCGAGGATCCTGCCCTCCTGCACGACCTTTTTGCCGCGCAGCCAGACGGAAGCAATGTGACCTGCGATCTCGCAGCCCTCGTAGGGCGCGTAGTCGACGTTTGCAACCTGATCGGCAGCGGTGATGACGGTTTTTCCTTCCGGATCATACACGACAATGTCTGCGTCCGCGCCGACGGCGATGTGACCCTTGCGCGGGTAAGCGCCGTAGAGCTTCGCCGGCGCTTCGGAGAGCACCTCGGCCATCCGTTCGGCGCTGATGCGTCCGGCTGCGACGCCGTAGGTGTAAAGCAGCACACCGCGCGTCTCAACGCCGGGCATACCGCCGGGAATCTTCGTGAAATCGTCCCTGCCGGCGGCCTTCTGCGTCAGCGTAAAGCTGCAATGGTCGGTCGAGACGGTCTGGATCTCGCCGCGTTCCAGCGCGTTCCAAAGCGCCTCGTTGTCGCTGTTTTTGCGCAGCGGCGGCGCACAGACATATTTCGCGCCTTCGAAATCGGGCTTGCTGTAAAGAGAATCGTCCATCAGCAGGTAGTGCGGGCAGGTCTCCACATAGACCTTCTGCCCACGCGCACGTGCAGCCTCGACCTCGCGCAGCCCTTCCTCCGAGGAAAGATGCACGATCACCACGGGCACATCCGCGACGGCAGCCATCTTGAGCAGGCGGCTGACCGCCTCGGCCTCCAGAATTGCCGGACGGCACTGCGGATGCGAGGCAGGGGAGAGCTCACCGGCGGCCTTCTTCTCCTTGATGAGCGCGTCAATCACGCCCGCGTTTTCGCAGTGGACGCCTGCGATGCCGCCCAGCTCCTTCATCTTCCGCAGGGCGCAGAACATCGCCTCGTCGCCGATCATCATGGCGGGGTAGGTCATGTACATTTTGAAGGAGCTGACGCCCTGCTCAAACATCTTCGGCAGCTCCGCGATGATCTCCTCGTTCCAGTCGTCGATGGTCATGTGGAAGCCGTAGTCGCAGGCGGTCTTGCCGTCGGCCTTTTTGTGCCACAGGTCGAGGCCGTATTGCAGGCTTTCGCCCTTGTTCGGACAGGCAAAGTCGATCACCATTGTCGTGCCGCCGCGCAGCGCAGAACGTCCGCCGGTGTAGAAATCGTCGGCTGTCGTCGTGTTGCACACGTCGAGGTCGAAGTGCGTGTGCGCGTCGATAAAGCCGGGGAACAGCAGCTTCCCCGTCACATCGACGACCGTCGCGCCCGGGCACGAGATCTCCGGCGCGACCTGTACGACCACCTCGCCGTCGATCAGGACGTCGGCCCGCTCGGAAGCGTGTGCATTGACGACAGTGCCGCCTTTGAGCAGCGTTT
Organism: Oscillospiraceae bacterium; assembly: GCA_016302005.1. The sequence continues at coordinate 11,482 of JAEDOK010000038.1, forward strand.
TCATGGAAATCCACTCCTTTTATATTGTTACTTTCATTTTACCACGCCGAAAACCAAAAGGGAATAGCGTTTTGCAAAATTCGTCATTGCTTTTGCGACCGCTTTCGTGTAAACTATCCCTCGGAGGGATCGCTATGCTGTCTTTTGCAAACGACTACACCATCGGCGCACACCCGCGGGTGCTCGAACGCCTGACGCAGACCAATATGGAGCCGGAGCCGGGCTACGGCGCGGACCGCTTCACCGAGAACGCAAAAAATCTGATCCGCCGCACGTTTGGCTGCGAGGATTGGGATGTCTTTTTCTTCACCGGCGGCACGCAGGCCAACAGCATCATTATCAGCACGCTCCTGCGCTCCTATGAGGGCGTGATCGCGGCCACGACGGGGCACATCACCCATATGGAGGCCGGTGCGATCGAATACACGGGGCATAAGGTCTTTGAACTGCCGTCGCACGAGGGCAAGCTCGATGCGGCGGAGCTGCGGGACTATCTGGAGCTGTACCGCACCGACGGCAACCGGATGCACATGGTCTGCCCGGGACTGGTCTATATCTCATGGCCGACGGAGCTTGGTACGCTCTACTCGAAGCAGGAGCTGACGGAGCTGCACGAGATCTGCCGTGCCTACGGCCTGCCGCTGTTCATTGACGGCGCGCGTCTGGGCTACGGCCTGATGAGCCCGGCCAGCGACATCACCGCGCAGGAGCTTCCGAAGCTGTGTGATGTATTCTACATCGGCGGCACAAAAAACGGCGCACTTTGCGGCGAGGCGGCAGTGTTCTCACCGGGCCTGATGCCGCCAAACTACGCCACGGCCGTCAAGCAGCATGGTGCGCTGCTGGCCAAGGGCAGGCTGCTCGGTGTGCAGTTCGAGGCGCTGTTTGAGGACGGACTGTATTTTGAGCTGGGACGGAGCGCGATCGAGGCGGCCGAAGCGATGAAGTCCGTCTTCTGGGAGCGCGGCTGCCGCATCTGGAAGAGCACGCCGACCAACCAGCAGTTTCTGATCTTCGAAAACGGCGAGATGGAGCGCCTGAGGCAGCGCGTGTCCTTCGGCTTCTGGGAGAAATATGACGATACGCACACGGTCTGCCGCTTCGTCACAAGCTGGGCGACGACACAGGAGCAGATCAAAGCGCTGCGCAGCGTGCTCTGAGCAGGAGAAAAACAGCAGATTTCCCATTCTTTTTGCTTGATTTTTGCGCAAAAGTCTGCTATAATATAACGCGGTCGGAATCCCGACCGCCAAATACGGAGCGGTATCGAAGTGGTTATAACGGCCCTGACTCGAAATGTTTAGCCGCTTTGGTCGATTCGTCCGCCGGAAATGCCCGTAATATAAGGCTTTTCGCGGGTTCAAGTTCTACAATTTAATATCGTTCTTGCGTGTTTTTCTTGCATTTTTCCGGAGCAAGAAATAACATATAAGATATACGGAAGCGTATCGAAGTGGTCATAACGGGCCTGACTCGAAAT
>JAEDOK010000039.1 GCA_016302005.1 Oscillospiraceae bacterium
ACCGCGCCGACATCGCCGCGCACCATGACGGTGACAAGTCCGGAACCGATCTGCTGCTTGCCGATCAGATGAACATTTGCCGCTTTGACCATTGCGTCGGCGGCTTCGATTGCGCCGATGAGACCGCGTGTCTCGATCATGCCTAATGCTTCTTTCATTTGTAAATCCTCCGTATTAAATTTATTTTTTTGTTTAAAAATGTAGTATCAGCGATGTAACACTTTTTTTACTGTCCTTTTGAAGCGAAGCATCCATTGCTGCCGATCAAATTCTTTTCGGTAGCTCCTGCAAAAAGCGTTTGCATCCTTCTGTCTAATCTCGCGCAGATATTTCTCAACCCATTTGTCTTTCTGACAGGTTCCCTCCCGTGTCAGCCATGGGTGGAATATCTCAAGCGCCAATTCAGTAAGGCGGAGTCTGTCCTCTTCCGTTTTCCAATTTTGGAAATAGTGGTACATACATATCCGCAAACCATGTGCTGCCCGTTGGTACAGAAATTGTTCTGTTTCCGCAGGGGAAAGCGCTGTTGCATCACAAAGCTCGGTGAGCGCATTCAGCTTCCGTTCAAAATTACGCGCGTATTCCGCATAGCCCTTCTTTGTTATGCTGTCTGCATTGGAAGGGTCGCGGCAATAAACAGTCTTTTGTATCAGCAAGATTTGGCTGCAATACCGAAAAAGCTGCCGGATAAACAGAGCATCCTCCGAGGTTCTCAATTTCTCGTCAAACCAAAGGTTATTCGCTCGAATGACGTTCAAATCAAACAATTTCGAATAAACCGTGTAGGAATCGCTCTGCACAAGATAGTGCAGCAACTGCTGCGGCTCATTCTTGATCGAAATCAGCAGTGGTGCATTCTTCCTTACCTGAGGATCTTTGGTTGCGCAGCAGCACTGTACCTCGTTTTTACAATAGCCTTCATAAAGATCGGCGATACTTGTCAAGGGAAGATAGTCATCACTGTCAACAAAGCATATACATTCGCCCGTTGCATTCCGCATTCCGAGATTCCGTGCGGAGGAAACGCCGCCGTTTTCCTTGTGGAACACCCTGACTCTTGCATCCTTGCGAGCATATTCGTCGCAAATTCTCGGGGATTGGTCTGTTGAACCATCATCCACCAAGATCAGCTCAATATCAGAGTAGGTCTGTCCGAGAATAGAATCCACGCAGCGCCGAAGATAACCTTCGGAATTCCAGATCGGGACGATGATGCTGATTTTCGCTTTATTTTTCACTGCTTAGTACAGCGCTTTGACAATATCGGGGTGCGGGGAAGGGATCACGACGCTTTCAGAGAGCATGCCCTGCGCTTCCGGCGTTTTCTCGCCCGCTGCGATCGCCGCCCGGACGGCTGCGACCTCGCCGGTCATGGTGATAAAGGACTTGCCGCCCAAGCCGCGCCCGAGGCGAATGTCGATCAGACGGATATCCGCCGCCTTGACTGCCGCATCCGCCGCAACGACTGCGGTGCAGAGGCTGAAGGCTTCCATCACGCCGACAGCAGCGACCTGACCGATCTCGTTGCAGGCGTTGATCGCCTTCGGCACCTGCTCGTGTACATGCGAGATCACCATGCTGTCCACCAGTCGCTGCCCCGCGACGGCTTTGCCCGCGTCCACGCTCTCCTTGACCGCCGCGACTTCGCCCGTGACGATCACGATATACTTGCCCGCGCAGACCGGCTGCGCCGCAACCAATTCCACGGACGCCGCCTTGAGCATCGCATCCCCCGCATTCACGCCGACGGGGATCGCATTTGTCTCGATCATTCCCAATGCATTCATTTGGACGCCCTCCTGATTTCAATATAGTCCTCCGTGACCGCCGTGACCGTGCCGGAGATGCTCGCGTGCATCTTGACGCCGAGCTTTTTCTCCGCGATATCCGCGATGAGCTGATTCTTGCGCACCTTGTCACCCACGGCGACCTTCGGCACGCTCGGCGCGCCCACGCCCATGCGGAGTGCAATGCGTACACAGTCGGTGGAAAGGGGCTTATCCACCAGCGGGGCGGGGACATCGTATTCGCTCACGCCGAGGCGGGCGATCAGGCGGGAGACGGGAACCTTCTTGTTCTCCAAGCCGCCGTCCACTTCGCCGTAGACCTCCTTGCGCGCCCGGATGCCCTTTGACGCCATGGCGGATTTGAGCGTCTGCATCACCTGCGAGGGCTTTAAGCCGAAGTTGCAGGCGTAGTAGGTGCAAAGTCCGCAGTTGCAGCAGGAGAAAATGCCGTTGAAATCGCCCATGAGGTCGACGCCGTTGGCAATGCTCCGCATGGCTTTGTGGGGCTGCACATTGAGTCCCAGCGCGTTTCTCGGGCACATTTGTGTGCACATCGAGCACTGACAGCACACCGCCATGATCATGCGCAGGTCGAGCTTCGGGGACTTCGTTTGCAGAAGCGGGTGGTTTTTCGGGATCGCGAGCAGACCGCCCGTGGTCTTTGTGACCGGGATGTCGAGGGTATCGACCACTCTGCCCATTGCGGGGCCGCCGATGATGTAATCGCAGGGCTCCGTCGTGCCGCCCGCCGCGACGATCAGCTCCTTGAGGGAGATGCCGACGGGGACGCGCAGTGTGACCGGTTTTTTGACCGCGCCACCCACGGTGACATATTTTTCAACGACCTTTTTGCCGTCCATCGCGGCGGCAATGTTCACAAGGGTGCTGACGTTACACACGACCGCGCCGACATCGAGGGGAAGTCCGCCCGTCGGGACGACTTTGCCCGTGACCTCGTAGACGATCTGCTGTTCGTCGCCTGCGGGATAGTAGGCATCGAGCAGATGCAGCTCCACGTCGTCCGCGTCCTTTAAGGCCGCTTTCAGCGCCTTGACCGCTTCGTGATAGTGTTCCTTCAGGCAGATGACCGCGTGCTTTGCGCCCGTGAATTCCTTCACCGCGCGAATCCCACGGATGACATCCGCCGCATAGTACTGCATGACCTGCTGATCGACGCGCAGCAGCGGTTCGCACTCCGCGCCGTTGGCAAGAACATACTCGGCTTTGCAGTTGATCTTTACATGGGTCGGAAAGCCCGCGCCGCCCGCGCCGAGAATACCGGCGTCGCAGACGATTTTAGCCAGTTCCATAGGCTCAGATGATGCGGAAGTCACCCTTGAGCACGCAGCGTCTTGCGCGCGTAAAGGACTTCGCGCTGGTCAGTCCCTCGCCGGTCGGGGTAGCGATGGTCAGGGTCGTATAGCCCTCGCCGCCGAAGCCCAAGCCGGAATAAGACGGCGCGTTCTTGACAAAGATCGTCGTGTTCATGCGCCGCGCCGCGCGGGACATATTGTGGACATTCGTCGAGTGGATCAGGGCGGAGTGCTGGCAGCCGTGCTCTGCACGGAATGCCTCATTCAGCGCCTCTTCGAAATTCGCCACGCGCACCATGCCGAGCACGGGCATGAGCATTTCCACCTCGACGAAGGGATGATAACGGTCAACATCCGCGATCACGAGGACAGGGTCGCCCGTGAACTGCACGCCGCTTTCGCGGAGGATGTAAGTCGCGTCGTGACCGACGAACTTGCGGTTGATGACATATTTGCCATCCTTTTCGATGAGGACGGTGCGGACGATCTTGTCAATGTCCTCGCCATAGACACGGAACGCGCCGCACTGCTGCATCGTGTTCATCAAAGCGTCCGCGATGGAATCGACCATGAACACTTCCTTCTCGGCAACGCACAGGACATTGTTGTCAAAGCTCGCGCCGTCCACGATATCCTTTGCCGCCTGCGGGATGTTCGCCGTCTCGTCCACGATGACGGGGGGATTGCCCGGGCCTGCCGCGACACACTTCTTGCCGGACTTCATGGCGACCGCGACGACCGCCTCGCCGCCCGTGACGGAGAGCATCTTAATGGCTTTGTGCGTCATGATGACCTTCGAGGTGTCGAGGGTCGGTTCCTTCGGGGCGGTGATCAGACCGTTGGGACCGCCCGCCGCGATGATGGCTTCATTTAACAGCTCCATCGTCCGCTGAGAGGCGCGCTTTGCCGCCGGATGGGGGTTATAGACCACGGCGTTGCCCGCTGCGATCATGCTGATGGAGTTGTTGATGACGGTCGCGGTGGGGTTGGTCGAGGGGGTAATGGAGCCGATGACCCCATAAGGTGCCGTCTCGACCAAGGTCAGACCGTCGTCGCCGCTGAAGGCGGTGGGGTGCAGATCCTCAATGCCGGGGGTCTTATTCGCGGCAAGGAGGTTCTTTGCGATCTTGTGATGCACCTTGCCGTAGCCCGTCTCCTCGTGGGCGAGGATCGCCAGCTCCTCGGCATGCTCACGGGCGCATTGGCGCATTGCCTCGATCAGCTTGCCGCGCTCCTCCAGGGTCATGTCCATCAGGCGCTGCTGGGCGCGGATCGCGGTGTCGATCGCGTCGTGAACATCGTCAAACAGGCACTGTGCGCTTCCCGTCGGGCAGCAGCCGCCATGCTCCAAGCTGCTGCGCGTTTGATCTGCGATTTGTCGGATCTGTTCTTTTGTCAATGCCATACGCTATCCTCAGCTTTCTTTGTTGAATTTTTCAAAAATACGGGTTCCGTTTACATCGACGGAATCAATAATTGCGACAATACTTTGATCGACCGGCTTATTTTCGGTCACATTGGTCTGACGCGACGAGCTGCCGCCCACCAGCATCACGACCTCGCCCTCACCCGCGCCCACGGCGTCAATGGCGACGAGCAGACCGCCCTTTTCCTGCCAGGTCTCAATATCAATGGGCTTGACGATCAGCAGCTTCAAGCCGTAGAGCTTTTCCGCCTTGTTCGTGCTGACCACCGTTCCCTTAACTCTTGCTAACTGCATACCGTTTCTCCTTCATATTGCACCACAATGTCATTTGCGAGCAGGGCGTCCCGCGCCGCCGGGGTGATGATCGCGCCGACGCGGGCATGGATCGTTTTTTTCTCGCTCTGTGCAGCAGCGAGCACATCCGCCTCCGTAATGAGGCTTGCACCGATGCGCGCCGCAGCGTCTCCCGTATAGTACGGACTGACCGTCACACCCATCTGCCGGAGCGTCTCAATGGAGGAAGCGACACCCTCCAAAAAGGTGTTGCGGCGGAAGCGCGGCGGGTCAAAGTCGAGATACAGCCGCACATCCTTTTTCCAAAGGACGCTGCGCACGGCAAGGTACGCCAAGAAGTCCTTATCCTCCCCGTTCGCGATCTGTCCCAAAAGCTCCAAACGCGGTGCGACCAAAATGACCGTTTTTGCCTTTGTCGCCCGCTCCATCAGGTCGTTTTCCCCTAACTTCGAGGCAAAGAGAGTCATATCATCGTTCAGCTCGTTGCGCTCCGTGAAGCTCACGGGGATATAGCCCTCGCCGAACTGCTTTTTCAGCAGAGCCTTCAGCTCCTTCGGGTAGGCAACCGGCGCAGCCAGCAGGACGAGCACCTCCTCAGGGTGCTGCTTCTGCCGCTCCAAAAGCGCCACACGCCGCACGACCTCCGCAACGATCAGCTCTGTTAACTTGTGGATCCATTCCTGATTCATCGTAACCCTCGCCGTCATTGCTTTTCCAAAAACTCTGTAAACCGGGGACATGTCCCCGCCGCACGTAGGGGCGGATATCATCCGCCCGCAGGCAGGCATCCTCGTAATTTACGGGCGGCTGATAGCCGCCCCTACCAATTAAGAGGCAGAAATCTTACTTCAAAACCTCCATCATCGTGCTGCCGCTCATGGCGATGGCGTTCGCCTCGTCGGTGTCGATGTGGACCTCCATATCATGTCCGTCGCCCGCGCGGACAACGACATTTTCAAACACGACCGCGCGCGCACCGTCGCTGCGCAGACGCACGATATCTCCGTCATGCAGCCCGAACAGCGCCGCCTGCGCGGAGGAAAGGTGCAGATGCCGCGCCGCGACGATCACGCCCTCCGAGATCGTGACCGACCCGTTCGGTCCGACAAGGGTGCAGCCCGGCGTTCCTGCGGTCTTGCCCGACATGCGAACCGGCGGGCGGATACCGAGCGCGAAGGAATCCGTCAGCGCGATCTCGACCTGCGTCGCCTTGCGCTCCGGACCCAAAACACGCACCTTTTTCAATTCTCCCTTCGGTCCGACGACCGTGAGCTGCTCTTGGCAGGCGAACTGCCCCGGCTGGGAGAGGTTGCGGAAATGCTTTAGCTGATAGCCCGTGCCGAAGAGCTTTTCAACATCGGCACGGCACAGATGGATATGCCGCGCGGACGAGGCGACAGGGACAAAGATCCTGCCTGTCTTGCGGAACAGCGCCTCCGAAGTGGCAAGGGAAACCGCTCTTTGCACCGCACACTTATCCATTTGCGTTCACCTTCTTCATCACGATACCTTCATAATAGGTCTTGGCAATGATGGTCTTGACATCCTCCACAGTCGCGCGGACGATATTGGTCTTTGCCGCCGTGTCCTGCAGGGCATGCTTTGCCAGCGTGTCAATGTCCTCCATGCGGAACTTCGTCTCGCACAGCGGCGGGATCTTCACGTCACTGCACAGCTTGCGCACCGCCTCGATCGCCTGCTTGGAGGCGGCATCGACGGAGAGGTTATCCACCTTCTCGCCCATTGCCTGCGCCACACTGGCAAGCCGCCCCATGCAATACGGGCGGTTGTATTCCAGCACCCGGGGGAGCATAATGGCGTTGGCAAGTCCGTGGGGAATGTTGTAAAAACCGCCGAGCTGATGGGCGATGGCGTGGGTCAGTCCGAGACCTGCGTTGGAGAAGGACAGACCCGCCATGTATTCCGCCCAGCACATATCCGTACGGGCATCCATATCTGAGCCGTCGTGCACCGCCTTGCGCAGTGCCTTGGAGACCAAACGGATCGCTTCAAGGGCGAGGGCATCGGTGTACGGCGTGTGGATATTGCAAATATAAGATTCGATCGCGTGGGTCAGGGCATCAATGCCCGTCGCAGCGGTCAGGGGGGGCGGCATACCCACCATCAGCATCGGGTCGTTCAGCGCGAGGTGGGCAAGGCAGTTCGTGTCCACCATCAGCATCTTGGACTTGGCTTCCGTATCCGTCACAACATAAGCACGGGTGCATTCCGAGCCTGTGCCCGCCGTCGTGTTGACGGCAATGACGGGCGCGCCGTGCTTTTTGGACTTGTTCACGCCGTTGTAGTCTTCGATCTTGCCGCCGTTGGCGGAGAGAATACTGACCGCCTTCGCCACATCAATGGGCGAGCCGCCGCCGATGGCGATCAGCGCGCCGCAGCCGCTCTTTTGATAAAAGTCCAGCGCCGCGTAGACGATCTTCGTCGTGGGATTCGGCTCGACGCCGTCAAACACGAGGTATTCGATCCCCGCGTCATCCAGCACCGCCGTCACCTTACCCGCTGTTCCGATCTTAATTAGCCCCTTATCCGTGACAACAAGAACCTTTTTTGCCCCGAGACGCTGCAAAAAGTGCGGGATCATGGTAATGCCGTCTCTGCCGATCAGCGTGTGCCGCGGCTGGTATAGTTCAACAATTCCTTCGTTTTCCATTTGCATACGCTCCGTTTCAAATCGCTCAAAATCGCTCATTCTATGCAAGGCTGTTTGTTCGTTCTCATCATCCCACAAAATGCGTTCAATGTCAATATCCGAAGGATATTTTTCACACATTTCGTCAGATTCGCCAAACAAAAGAGCTTTCAGTTGTGTATAATGTGCAAAAAAGAAAAACCGCCAAACGCCTCACGACATCTCATCGCGCGGCATTTGGCGGAAAATCGCTCAAAATCGCTCATTCTTTTGGCAAAAGCACACAAGGGATCCCCTGTTTTGCGTAGAAATCGGAGAATTTCTGCGGCATATTCCTGGTGCTGATCACGCGGCACAGCTTCTCCGGCGGGAACATGGTAGCAAACGCGCGTCGGTCAAACTTCGCGCTGTCGAGCAGCATATAGAGCCTGCGGGTCATGCGGGAGAGCTGGGTATAAAGCCCCGTGCGGTTTTTGTCCTGCACGGTGTAGCCGCGCTCCAAGTCAAAGCCCTCGGCGGTGAGAAACACCTTATCAAAGTAATAACCGCGCAGCACATGGCTGATGTCGGGATCCAGCGTCTCAATATAATTCTTTCCGGTGTGAATGTCGCCCCCGAGCAGCGTGAGCGACACATTCGGACACGCCGCCAGCTCCAGCACGGCGGTGACCGAGGTCGTGACCACCGTCAGCCGCTCCACATCGCCCAGCAGCGCCGCCAGCATATTGCAGGTCTTTCCCGCGCCGATAAAGATAGACTCCCCTGCGTGTACCTGCGCGGCAGCCTCTTGGGCGATCAGTTGCTTTTCCTTGTCGATTTCGTCCAAAATCTCGGTACCGTTCACATAGCGGCGGCGTTCCGGCTGCTTTTGCGGCAGGCGCAGACCGCCGTGCGTCCGTTCGGCGATCCCCTTGCTTTGCAGCTCTTCAAAGTCGCGCCGCACCGTGGCGACCGACGCCCCCGTGATCGCGCAGATCTCCGTCATGGACACCGCACCCCGCTCTTGCAGCAGCTCCTTAATTCTTCGCTCCCGTTCCCAACCCTTCATCTCTGACAGCCTCCGTTCATTTTCGCTCATTATCGATCATTTCGATCATACCACAGGAAAATACACCTGTCAAGTGAAAAATCGCACGGAAATGATACAGCATTACCCTTTAAGGCGGCGTTTATTGTGATACGCACATGAGATTGCCGCGTCGCTGCGCTCCTCGCAATGACACGAAAGGCTCCCCGCTTTGTCATTGCGAGGCGCTTGCGCCGTGGCAATCTCGTGCAGAAGCTACCGACTGCGTATAACCTTCTTCTCCCGCACCGTCCGCCGTGCAGAGGAAAACGAACGCGCTCCCGAAGGTTCGGGAGCGCGTCTTTTCAAAAAGGGATCGTGTCAGGAATCTTGATCCATGATCGTCAGGAGCTTTGCCATCTGTGCGCGGGTGAGTCCGTCGATGGTCACATTTTCGCCCAGGCGAACGGTGGTTCCTGCGGGGATGACGGAGTAATCACCGGCGGGGATATCGGTTCTGCCATCCCAGCAGACGGTGGGAAGCTCATTGAGATTGCAGCGCTCGACGACCATGTTCTTCCGGCTGCCCAGCGTGGTGGTGACCTTTACTTCCTTGCTGAAAGCGTTCCAGCCGAGGCCGATGACGCCGCCGGGCACGGCGATCTCCTGCACGCCGACATAGGTGGTGATGGGAGGATAGGTGTGCAGCAGCTACTGCGTCCTCTACGTACTCTGTTCCGGAAACAGCGTATCCAGGGAGGCGAAGGTATACCCCATCTCCTCCCAGCGCGTGAGCAGGTCGTCCAAAATCGCCGCATTGGTCTGCGAGGTGCTGTGCAGCAGCACGATGGCGCCGTTATGAATGCGCGGGATCAGCTTGGAAAATGCCTGCTCCGAGGTCGGCTGGTCGTCATTGAGCCAGTCGACATAGGCGAGGCTCCAAAAGATCGTATGATAGCCCAGCTCCTGCGCCATTTTCAGATTCTCCTCCGAATAGATCCCCTGCGGCGGGCGGTAGAACTTCTTCATCGTCTCCCCTGTCGTCTGCGTGAACAGGGTCTCGAGCTCCGTCAGCTCCTTTTCAAAGGTCGCCCGATCCCCGATCTTTGACATATCGTAATGATGGTAGGTGTGATTCCCGACGATATGCCCCTCCGCGACCATCCGCCTGACCAGATCGGGATTTTGCTCAATGTAGTTGCCCACGAGGAAAAAGGTCGCAGGTACATTGTGCTTTTTGAGGGTGTCAAGGATCCTTTCCGTGCAGCCGTTCTCATACCCCGCGTCAAAGGTCAAATAGATCACCTTTTGCGTCGTATCCCCCAAATACGCCGCCCCGCATTCCTGCAGCCGTTCGTTGCTTGTGTTCCCGGTGGGCGGCTGCCCCTCCTGTGGGAAGCTCAGTCCCCAGGACCCGGTCGGCAGCGCCGCGCGATTGCGGGCGCATGCCACTGCGATCAGTCCCGTCAGGATGCACAGCACCAACAGCAGCGGCAAATTCCGCCGCAAAAATTTCCGCATCTTCATCACCTCGGTCAAGCTTATGATGCGCTGCGGACAACTATGCCGTCTTGCTTACGCATTGCGGCATTTTCCTTTGTGCCCTTTTGTCGAAATGCGGCATATTCCGGAATGAGCCGCATCGTCGGCTCAGGAAGGAAGAGAGCCTATGGGCATCACAAGCTCCACCAAAGAGCTGAATACCGTAACGATCCCCTGCGGCGGCACCTTTGAAGTGACCTTGGGGCTGACGGCAGCGGCGGCATTGACGAGCAGGCACTGCGGGATTGGGCATCCGATCCCGACTCCGCCTATGTCTCCATCACACCGGACGATGACGAGCTGGAACAGTTGTTTGAGGATCTGGCTCAGAATATCAGTAAGCCCGGCGCAACCGATATTGTCATCACAGAGCGAGTGACGGACTGCTTCCGCCTTCTCCCTGTTTCCAAGCCCGACAAGGGCAGCGCAGAATTGCTCGACGAGAGAACGCTGCAATGGAAGATCGACAAGCTCGGCGTCAGCAAAAAAGAGGGCGCGACGCTGAAATTCACCGTCCGCCACGAGGGACAATGCAGCGGCTTGCTGGCGGTCAACGAAGACATCGACTACACCGATCATGAAGGCAATACGGCAGACTTCGATGACCCGAAGATCGAAGTGGACTGCGGCGACAATGAATTCCCGGAGCCTTGTCCCACACCGGTGGAGGTCACCGTCGAAGGCTGCGAGGACGCCGTAGAATTTGACGCGGGCGACCTGCATTTAGAATCCCTCGGTCGGATCCTGCAGCTCGATGTCACCCTCAAAAACATCTGCCCGCGCAAGCGGATCGCACTCGCCGTCCTCCTGAACGAGGTGGACGATAAGGGGCATGAATTCAAACGCGGCTTCAAGACCGTCGTCGTCCCCGCCCATGAGCACCCCACCTGTCGGGATGTGACCGTGCGCTGCATCAAGTTTGTCCTCCCCGAGTCGCTGGACATCTCCGGCAAGTATGATGCCATCTGCAACCGCAGAAAATTCCGCGCCCGCTTCATCGCCCATTATATCGACTACGTTTCTAACTGCTGCACGCCTCGATAAACATCATAACAGTAAAAATCAAATTCTAATACTGAAAACCGATTAAAATATTCATTTCAATCGGTTTTCAACGCCGTTCCGGCGTTGCATTTTCGCGATGATAAGGTAAGCATCGCGAAAATACATCTCGTACCAATCACGGTATCGCAATTAAAATGTGCGTTGCACATTTTAATTGGTGATTGGTATAATTCCGCCATAACAACAACCCTCACCGTCATTTGTGGTATTCATTATTTCTCACACAAGACCCTACCGCAAAACGGCTGCACCCTCATGGGCGCAGCCGTTTCTTCTGATTATTTTTGCGGCAGCCGCTTCTTTCCGTGGCTTTTTTAGCAGAGCCTACAGAGGGCGCAGCGGGAATGAGATGAAAAAAACGCCTGTGTCGCCGAGCGGGAGATGCCGCTCACCCGCCCGGCAACGGCGCGGGGAATATGATAATCGCACGCAGGGTCGTGCGGTTATCAAGCATTTTGGGTGTCTTTTCCTATCCTTTCAAGGAAAAAACATCAAATCATTTCCACGCACAGAGCCAACCCATGTGGTGGATTCAATGTATCGTTATTGGATAACACATAGAACCGTCTCCTGTGCTACTGTTTTACTATCCCTGTCTAATAAATGTATATTCAGTTCTCGTATAATGTTCTTTTATTACCATTTTTGAACCATCGTTAAAAATACACTCGCCCCAAAAAACGCACTCATAAGTTGGGCTTGTCATAAAATATATAACATTTGATTTGAATTCTCCATCGATTTGGTAACCAATTTCTCCTTTGTATTGGTTGTTCTCTTTTTTGTCAAAGTCCATTAAAGTATCTAGTTCTTTGCAATACCATACGCCTTCATTTGGAACAATCCTTTCAAATTGGCAACTGCATAAAGAAAAAACCACAATGATACACGCCACTATAAGGATTGTTAACTTTTTCAAATTACACCTCATATCATTTTCCTCCGTCAAAAATAAAAATTCCGATAACTGCAAAGCGACCACCCCATAATCCATAGCTATAAGGGTCACAGAAAACTTGCGCACCATTTCCAGCTGTGTTATAGCCCTGATATCCGTCTTCACATCTTTCATATGCAACAAAATGTGCCCCAATAAATGGAAACTGCGACGTGCTATATGCATACCATAGGATACATGCGTCAGCCTTTTGGAACAATTGTTAATCAGTTGGGGGTCCACTACCATATATGCATTGAACCTAAGATTTCGGAGACACAACACAAGCGATTCAGGGTTCATACCAATGATCCCTCCATAGTTGGTCAAGCCGCTTTTCTTAAAATACTCACATATTTTTTCAAACTCAACATCATAGCCCATCGATATTAGGGCGTTATATGTTGCTACTGCACTACAACCGGAATTGGAAACATTAGAGAAAATGCCAAACGGTAAATCTCCGATTCCTTCGGCATCTTGATCATAAATATAATTTCTTCTCTTATATGCACATCCGGTACCCCCGTCCGTATACGCATACAGACCATTCCCCCAATATATTAGACCGTTTCCAACGAATCTTGCACCAGAGGGATCGATATTCGATACAGAATTGTTTCCACAATACGCAAACATATTTGTTCCAGTGAAGCCCTGTCCGGTACTTGCGAGGGCATCGGCGTTGATAAACCTATGCGACACAGGATCATAGTAGCGGGATTGCAGATAGTAGAAGCCGGTTTCGGAATCGTAGTAATAGCCACGGTAGCGAAGGGGGTTAATGCTTGCCATGCTGCCGGTGGCTGTTAGGACTTCGCCCCAGGCGTTGTAGGTATAGGT
>JAEDOK010000170.1 GCA_016302005.1 Oscillospiraceae bacterium
ACGTCGCTGCGCTCCTCGCAATGACACGGAGAGGGCAACTTATTTGTCATTGCGAGACCGGTGCGCACACCGGTCGTGGCAATCTCAGGTTGTAGGTTTGTGCGCATTTGGTAGTTCCTGCTCCCCGCTGTTCAGCCGCCGATTTGGTACATGCCCCTTCCCGCTTGGGAACGGTGTTCGGCGCTCAAATCGGCGTGACAGGCGGGCTTGGCGAGGATGGCTTCCCGCATTTTCTCCGCCATCTCCTCCTGCGTCAGCCCCTTGATGGAGCAGGCATCCGGGGCATGCAGGCAGGGCTTGAGCTTTCCGTCCGCCGTCAGACGGAGGCGGTCGCAGGTCTTGCAAAAATGCGCGCTCACCGGACTGATCAGTCCGACATTTCCCTGCGCCTCCGGCAGACGGTAAAGCCGCGAAACGCCGTCCTTCCCCTGTATTTGCAGCGCAGGCAGCTTGTCAAGCACCGCGTCGCAGGGCAGATAGGCATCCTGCCCGAAGCGCTCGCTGTCCGTCATCGGCATCAGCTCGATAAAGCGGACATCCACTGGATAGCGCAGCGTCAGCCCCGCAAGGTCAGCGATCTCGTCATCGTTAAACCCGCCGATCAGCACCGTGTTGAGCTTGACGCGCTCGAAGCCCGCCGAAAGCGCAGCCTCCAAGCCGCGCAGAGCGTCCTCCAATGCGCCGCACCTTGTGATATCATGATACTTCTCCGCGTCCAGCGTGTCAAGGCTGAGATTCACGCGCTTCACCCCCGCCTCCCGCAGCGGCTTTGCAAGCTCCGGCAGCAAAATGCCGTTTGTCGTGAGGCAGACCTCCTCGATCCCCTCCACGGCGGCGGCGCGGCGGCAGATGGACAAAATATTCCGCTTCACCAAAGGCTCGCCGCCCGTAATGCGCAGCTTTTTCACGCCCAGGGAGGCGGCGGCGCGCACGGCGGCGAGCATCTCCTCCTCGCTCAGCATGTCCTCGTGGCGCTTTTTGCACACGCCGCTTTCCGGCATACAGTATTTGCAGCGCAGATTGCAAAGCTCCGTGACCGACAGACGCAGATAGGTGATGCTTCTTCCGTAGCTGTCTAACATATCAATACCGTCCGAAGGTGCAGTTGGGATAGTGGCAGGGCTTGCACAGTCTGCAAAGTCCGCCGTCGCCCAAACGGATGAGATCGGTCTTCGTCAGGCGATCCCCCGCGAAGATCTGCGGCAGCAAAACATCAAAAATCGTCGTGGGCATACTGATCGCCGCACCCGGCACTCCGAGGATCGGCACATCCTTCAGATAAGCCACCAGCGTCATATTGCCCGGCTGAGAGGGTACGCCGTGGGTCACGATCTCCGCGCCCAAGCTGCGGATCGCGCTGGGGGTCAGATCGTCGGGATCGACGGACATACCCCCCGTAAAGATCAAAAAGTCCGCGCCCGCCTCCAAGAAGTTCCGCGCAGCGCCGGTGATCATGTTCAGATCGTCGTCACAGATCGTCACGCCGAGAATTTCGGCGGGGTACTTCTGCATCTTTGCCCGCACCACGGGTTCAAACTTGTCCTGGATGCGCCCTGTGTAAATTTCCGACCCGGTGATGATCACGCCCAGCTTCCTTGGCTTGTAAGGGCGCAGATCAAGGAGCTTTTTCCCCTTGCACAGCGCCTCGGCGCATTCGATCTGCGTTTCCTGTGTCACCAGCGGCACGATGCGCATGGAGGCGAGGCGGTCGCCGACCTCCACGGGGAAGTGGTCGGGGAGGGTGGAGATCGTCAGGTCACCGATGGCGTTAATCTCGCGCAGCAGCTCCGTATCCACGCGGAACATGCCCCGCTCCTCTGCCATCAGAAGCACCTTGCCCTCGGAGGGGGCGGTATAATGCGCACCTTCGACGGGAGCCATCGCCGCCATACGCAGCGCGGCGTCCTCCTCATGGATCTCACCCGCGTTCTCCTCCCAGATAAAGACCGTCCGCTTGCCGAGGTCGAGGAGCTTGGGAATGTCCTCCTCCGTGATGACATGCCCGCGCTTGAACGCCGCGCCCTTAAACCCGTCGCGCATCGCGGTAATGTCATGGCAAAGCGTCAACCCGACGGCATTTTCCACCGTAACCTTTTTCATGGCAATCTCCTTTTCGAACTCCGTGTTTCAGCGAATCGTGAGCTGTGAACAGTGAATAATGAAGGAGCGCTCCCCCACTTGTCATTGCGAGACCAGTGCGCACACTACCCGCAGGGGGTACGCCGCATCCGTAACGCTCGTTCCTCACGAACGGCTGCGCAGTGGTCGTGGCAATCTCCGGTTGTAGGTTTGTTCGCGCTTGATAGTTCCTGCACAAGATTGCACCCGCAAGGGGTATGCCGCATCCGTAACGCTCGTTCCTCGCGA
>JAEDOK010000171.1 GCA_016302005.1 Oscillospiraceae bacterium
TGCCCGGTGATACCGCAGGCTTCGGCAAGCAGAAGCTCTGTGTAGGTGGCGCAGTCGCAGCCGCAGCCCTCCTCGTGCAGAATGGAGAGAATGTGCGGATTCGGCGTCGCCTTGACCGCGAAATACTCCTTAAAACCCGGATTCCACGAAAACGCCTCCCGCAGGGCGCGGGCATTGCGGCGAATGCCGGCTTCGTCGTAGAGATGGAAGGGCGTCGGGATCGCTGCGGCGATCTCCTGCGCTTTTTCGAGGGTCACGAACGGTGTCTTTTTCATCTGTCTTGCCTCCGTTAATACAAAAATACCCTGTGCAGGGGCGCACAGGGTATGGTACAGTAGATCCGTAACCCCCACAGTTGCGCTCCATTCCGCACGGAATGACAGTCCGATACATCTTCTGTATCGGCCCAGCACGCCCCGCCGGACAGTCGAAAGCGCACTTCGGCGGCAGACCCTTTCCCTCTGCGCGGCTGCCGCCGACAACTGCAAAGGTACTGATGTATGCCGCAACCTCAGCTATGGCTGCATATTTGTTCTTATTTTACCACAGAAAACTGGCTTGTCAAGCAAAATTCCCCTGATTTTGGGAATATTTGTGCCTGTAGGGCGGGGACATGTCCCCGCCGCATGTGGGAGCTACCAACTGCGTACAAGCCTGTTTATCTGTCCTGTCTGCCGCTTTGCGGTCCGCGGGGACATGTCCGCGCCGCGTGTAGGAACTACCAACTGTGTATAAGCCTGTTTATCCGTGCCGTCTGCCGCTTCGCGGTCGGCGGGGATATGTCCCCGCCCTACGGGAGCTTCTGCCTACAGCGCTTACGGTAAAAACTTTTTTTGTCATACAGGGGCGAAAATGTGCGATTTCTCTTGCGAAATGCGGAGAAATGTGTTATATTTCTAAGTTGTGGATAAAATCTATAAGAGGCGGCAGAGTGTGCCGCGGGAAAGGAAATTCCTTTATGTCAGACCAGAAAAACATTCGAAATATTGCCATTATCGCCCACGTTGACCACGGCAAGACGACCTTGGTCGACGAGATGCTCAAGCAGGGCGGCATTTACCGCGAAAATCAGGCGGTGGTCGAGCGCGTGATGGACTCGGGCGATTTAGAGCGCGAGCGCGGCATCACGATCCTTGCCAAAAATACCGCCGTTCACTATAAGGGAACAAAGATCAACATTGTCGACACCCCGGGTCACGCCGATTTCGGCGGCGAGGTCGAGCGTATTTTGAAGATGGTCAACGGCGTTATCCTGCTGGTCGACGCGGCAGAGGGCCCCATGCCCCAGACGCGCTTCGTGCTGCAAAAGGCGCTGGAGCTGGGACACAAGGTCATTGTTGTCGTCAACAAGATCGACCGTTTGGACGCGCGCATTGAAGAGGTCATGGAGGAGGTCTTGGAGCTGCTGCTCGACCTCAATGCGACCGACGAGCAGTTTGAGTCCCCCACGCTTTTCTGCTCCGCAAGACAGGGCGTCGCGAGCTACAGCCCCAACGAGACGGGTGTGAATCTCGATCCGCTCTTTAATACCATCGTCAACTATATCCCCGCGCCTGAGGGTGATCCCGAGGAGCCGCTGCAAATGCTCGTCTCCTCCATCGACTATAACGAATATGTCGGCAGGATCGGCATCGGCAGAATTGAGCGCGGCACGATCCGTCAGAATCAGGAGGTCACGATCTGCGACTACCATGATCCGGAGCATATCGTCAAGGGCAAGGTCGTCGCGCTGTATGAGTTTGACGGTCTGGGTAAAAAGCCGGTCACCGAGGCTTCCGCAGGCGAGATCGTCGCCTTCTCCGGTATGGCGGATATTACCATCGGCAGAACCATCTGCGCCTTGGACAAGCCCGAGCCGCTGCCCTTTGTGAAAATCTCCGATCCGACGATCGAAATGACCTTCTCGGTCAATGATTCGCCCTTTGCGGGCAGAGAGGGCAAATATGTCACCTCCCGCAATCTGCGCGACCGCCTGTTCCGCGAGCTTTTGAAGGACGTTTCTCTGCATGTTACCGAGCAGGGGACGGATGCCTTCAATGTGGCGGGCAGAGGTGAGATGCATCTGTCCATCCTAATGGAGACGATGCGCCGCGAGGGCTATGAATTTCAGGTCAGCACACCGCGTGTTTTGACCAAGACCATCGACGGCAAGGTCTGCGAGCCGATCGAGCGCATGGTCGCGGATGTCCCCGAGGCATCCATGGGCAGCGTCATTGAAAAGATCGGCAAGCGCAAGGGCGACCTCGTTTCCATGACGCCCGTGGGCAGCCGCTACCGTTTGGAATTCATGGTGCCGTCGCGCGGACTGTTCGGCTACCGCAGCGAATTTTTGACCGATACCCGCGGCGAGGGCATTATGTCCT
>JAEDOK010000172.1 GCA_016302005.1 Oscillospiraceae bacterium
CGGGCAGGGCAAGCTCGTCTGCGAGGTCGAGGGCTACGCGCCCTGCCACAACGCGCAGAAGGTGCTTGCGGAAGCAGACTATGACCCCGAGGCAGACTTGGACAATACGCCCGATTCCGTGTTCTGCTCCCACGGCGCGGGCATGAATGTCAAATGGAACGAGGTCCCCTCCTATATGCACCTGGAAAGCGTCCTGCGGGAGACGAAGGAGGTCGCGCCGCCGCCCGTCCGCGTGCGGACGCAGAATGTGGATCTGGACGAACGGGAGCTGCAAAAGATCATTGAACGGGAGTTCGGACCCGAAAAACGCACACTATACCGTCCACCCGTGCAGGCCGCGCAGGAGGAGATCTCACTCCCGCCGCGCAAGCAGGAATATCTGATCGTGGACGGCTATAACATGATCTTTGCGTGGGACGGTCTGCGCGAACAGGCGCAGCAGGATCTCTCCGGCGCAAGAGAGCGTCTGCTGGACATTTTGAGCAATTACTGCGGCTACCGTCCCTGTGAGACGGTGGTCGTGTTCGACAGCTACCGTGTCAAGGGCGGTGTCGGCGCAAAAACACGGCGGGATAACCTCCGCGTGGTCTATACAAAGGAAAACGAGAGTGCCGACCTCTATATTGAGACGCTCGTCGGCAAGATCGGCAAAAACTACCGTGTCCGCGTGGCGACGAGTGACGCGCTCATTCAGCTCTCCGCGCTCCGCAGCGGTGTGCTGCGCGTCTCTGCCAACGAGCTTTTGGGCGAGATCGAGCGCACAAATGAGAAGATCGCCGCTGTCATTCGCGCCCTGCACGAGGAGTCGCGCCGCGCCGCGTTGCAGGAAAGCCCGCTGCAAAACCTCACGATACATAATTCATAGAAATACAGGGAGGAGATTTGATTGAAAACGGTAACACTCTGCGGCAATATCACCGTACCGCAAAACGCCTTCGGCGCACTGCCGATTCAGAGAGTAGAGAAAGAAACCGCCGTGCGGCTGCTCCATAAGGCGCGGGACGGCGGGATGCGATTCTTTGACACCGCCCGCGCCTATTCCGACAGCGAGGAAAAGCTCGGGCTTGCCTTCGGCGGGCATTGGGACGGCATCTACCTCGCCACCAAAACGGAGGCGCGCACGCCGGAAGCCTTTTGGAAGGACTTAGACACCTCCCTGCGTTTGCTCAAAATCGACTGCATCGACCTCTATCAGCTCCACTGCGTCCCCCAATGCTATCGTCCGGGTGACGGCACTGGAATGTATGAATGTATGTTGGAGGCAAAGCGGCAGGGAAAAATTCGCCACATCGGCATCACCGCCCACAAGATCGGTGTCGCCGAGGAGATCATCCATTCCGGGCTGTACGAGACGCTGCAATTCCCCTTCAGCTATCTCTCCTCCGAACGGGAGCGCGCCCTTGCGGACAAGTGTAAGGCGGCAGGCATGGCGCTGATCGCCATGAAGGCACTCGCGGGCGGACTCATCACCGACGCTGCCGCCGCCTTTGCCTATATCGCCCAATTCGACAACGTGATCCCCATTTGGGGCATTCAGCGGGAGTCCGAGCTGGACGAGTGGCTGGCATTTTTTGAACAGCCCGCCGGGCTGAACGACGCGCTGCGTGCCTCGATTGAGAAAGACCGCGCCGAATTGACCGGCAATTTCTGCCGCGGCTGCGGTTACTGCGTTGCGACCTGTCCTGCTCACATTCAAATCAACCAGTGCGCAAGAATGTCGCTGATGCTTCGCCGCGCGCCCTCCGCCGGTTGGCTCTCGGAGGAGATGCAGGCGGAAATGCGCAAGATCGAAAGCTGCATCTCCTGCGGCGTATGCAAAACGAAATGTCCCTACGAACTGGACACGCCCGCCCTGCTGCGCAAGAACTATGAGGATTACAAGCGCGTGCTGGCAGGCGAGGTCAAGGTAGACTGATAAACCGAATGTTTGAAAGGAGGCTCTCCCATGTCCGATCTGCTGATCCGCAACCTCTCCGCTCTCGTCACCTGTGACGATGAAGACACGCTCCTGCACGGCGTGGATGTCTACTGCAAGGACGGGATCATCCGCGCCATCGGCAAAAAACTGCCGCAAAGCGCCGCGCGCGAGATCGACGGCACGCATCTGCTGTGCTATCCCGGTCTGATCAACACGCACCACCATCTGTATCAGCAATTCTCCCGCAATCTCCCGCAGGTGCAGAATATGGAGCTGTTCGACTGGCTCAAGACGCTCTATGAAATTTGGAAAAATCTCGACACACAGGTCGTGCGCTATTCGGCGCTGACGGGTATGGGCGAGCTGATGAAAAACGGCTGCACCACCTGCTTTGACCATCACTATGTCTT
>JAEDOK010000040.1 GCA_016302005.1 Oscillospiraceae bacterium
ACTGACAAGTGGGCTTTGCCCACGCAGACAGAGCCGCTGATTCAACAGGACATGGCCCAGCACCATAGAGGGTTATTTGGAGAAAATGATCCTTTCACTTTTGAACATCCGTGTCAGCACAAGGGCACCGAGCAGGGCATATATAAGGTTGCTTCCGACTGTGAGCAGCAGATGCAAGGCGGAGATGTCGAAGGTCAGAATGCTCACCATGCTCTGCACAGAGTTATACAGCGGAATCAGATAAACAGCGCTGCTACCGCTGGCGTCGTTGCCGAACATTGCGGTGATGCCCAGGAACATGACCACGAGCATCAGCGGCATGACCAAGGTTTGCGCTTCTTTCATGGTCTTTGCAAAGGCGGAGACGATGGAGATCAGCGCGACGAGCAGCAGAACGGTCGAGGCAATTACCGCAGCCAAAAGGAGGTAGTCGCCTGCGGAATACAGGCTGCCGGAAATGCTGCCCGCGCCGCCCATCAGCTTCGGGAGCGAGAGTATTGTGCCGATTGCGCTCGACGCGGCGGAGAGCAGCGCGATCACAGACAGCGCCATGATCTTGCCGAGGGCGATCTGACTTCTGCTGACGGGCGTAATGAGCAGAGTGGCGATGGTGCCGCGCTCCTTTTCGCCCGCGATGGCCTCCGGCGCGACTGCCATGCAGCCTGAGAAGAGGAATATCATCAAAAGCATCGGCAGCATCATGGAGAAGAAACTGCTTGTCTCATCCGTATCGGAGGCAAGGTCGTATCCTACGCCGCCTGCGTTGACATCGAATTTATTGCAGAGCGTTGCCTCGTAGCCGCTGAACAGCTCCTCCAACAGCAGATATGCTGCCTGTGAATCCGATGAGGAGGAGTTATAATAGATCGCAACATTCGGCGCGGCAGAGGAGCCGACTTCGTAGTCGCTGACCGCCGCGTCAAAATCCTCCGGGAAAACGACGACGGCATCCAGTTCCTGTGCGCTGACGGCCTCCATCGCGTCCTCCTTTGCAGCAAAATTTGCTAACCGAACGGACTGCGAAAGCATCGGTTCGACGGCATCGGAGGAGCCAAATACCGCGACGAGCGGCGGTGTCGTCTCGTCTGCGGAGAAGTTGCTCATGATCGCGCTGCCCATCAAGCTGTAAAGCAGATAGATCATCAGTCCGGGCAGGAGCACCGTGCTGAAAACCATACGCTTATCACTAAAGAAGCGGGCAAGCTCTTTTTTGAAGATTGTAAGCAAACCATTTCTCATCTTCCGACACCTGCCGTTTCCGCATAGAGGTCGAAGAAACGATCCTCCAAGCTTTTTCCCGCGCAGACTGCCGCAAGCGTGTCGCAAAGCACCATTTTTCCGCCGATCAGTACGCCCACTCGGTCGCAGACCTTTTCGATCAGGCTGAAAATGTGCGTTGAGATCAGAATGGTCTTGCCGCGCTGCTTCAGCTCCAGTAGGTAATCCGTCACGACCTTTGCCGTCAGCACATCCAACCCGTTGGTCGGCTCGTCAAAGATGATGACATTGGGGTCGTGGACGATGGAGACGGCAATAGAGACCTTCTGCTTCATTCCCTGCGAGAGATCGGCAAGCTTCGTCTGCGCAAATGCGTCGATGCCAAAGCGGGAAAACAGCGCCTGCTTGCGACTTTCCCGGACATCGGGCGCGATGCCGTGCAGGTCGGAGAAATAGTTGAACAGGTAGTCCGGCGTAAAGCAGTCCTCCAATTTCAATTCACCTGTCAGAAACGCGAGCTTGGAGCGAACCTCCGTCTCCTGCGTTACGATGCTTGCGCCGTCTAAAAACGCGTCGCCGCCGTCAGGACGGAGCAGAGTCGCGAGAATGCGCATCGTGGTCGTCTTACCTGCGCCGTTCGGACCCAGCAGCCCGAAGATCTCCCCGCGATAGGCGCAGAAGGAGATGTCATTTACAGCATGGCGTATCTTTTCTCCGGTTTTTTCCAGCCTCTGCTGCTTTGCCGAGAGACGGAAGCTTTTGGACAGATGTTCAACGCGTAATATTTCTTCCATAGGAATTCCTTTCATTTGATCGGGTTTTCGGCGATATATCGGTCTAAGAGTTCAGCAGCATCGCCGCAGAGCAGCTTACAGGGGCGCTTTTTATAATACTCCGCTGTACGAGCCTCCGGCGCAGCGCCTGCCGTGGTCTGCACGCCCGCAAGCAGCTCGCGGCAGAGATAGGATCCGTTCTTTTCGCGAAAATGGGCAGCAAGCGCCTGAATCCTTGCGTAATGTGCGGCTTTTTCCGGTTGAGATTCGGTCGTATTGCCGCCATAGAGCAGACCCGCGACCATGAACATGCCGCTGACCGCGCCGCAGACCTCGCGCAGTCTGCCCATTCCGCCGCCAAAGGAGGAGGCGAGGGAGAGCGCGATCTTTTCCTCCAACCCTGTCAGATCGGAGAAGGCGAGAAGAACGGCTTGGGCGCAGTTATAGCCGTTTTCAAAGTTCTGTTCGGCAAGAGTACGGTGTGTCATTACGCTTCCTCCTTCGGAAAAACGATGCCGTTGAATTTTAGCATATAACGGATCGGGTAATAGCCGCGCAGATAGTTGCGGTCAAACCAGTCGAAGGTAGCTTCAGGCAGGTGCACAAGCTCCGGCGCGTCGCAGCGGAACAGCTCGAAGGTCGTTTGATCTCCGCAGATCAAGGCAGCGATCAGTTCCTTTTGCCCCTCTGCGGCGAGACGATCCAAACAGGCATCCATCAGCGTGACGCAGATCAGCTCCTCCCGTGTGCCCCGCGTGGGCTTTGTGGCAAACCAGTAGAGGAAATCCGCCTGTGTGAATGCCCTGCGGGCGGTGACGAGAGCGAGCTTCTGAAATTCCTCCTCTGCGCCGCGCTTTAAGACATCAATGAGATAATACAGCAGCTTCTCGTCTAAACAGCAGCAGTCCAGCAGCACCTCGTAGGCGCTGCGCGGTCCGTCCGGCTCGTCGATCTGCGGCGGCTCGGAGGGATCGGGGGCAGCATCGGGTGCAGGTTCTTCGACCATGGCGCTCAGTGCAGCAAGAAGATCCTCCTCGCGATAGTCGGTGTAAACCTCCTCGGGAAGGGTCAGACCATCCTGTGCGGCGCAGCGGCGGACGAACTCCGGAACGCCCATTGCCTGAATCTGCGCTTGCAGCTCCGCGGCGCGCGGCATCGGTTCCGTTTCATGCAGTTCAATGCCCTCCGGCGCAGTGCGCGTACCGTCGGCAAGTGCTTGTAAATATGTAAAATAATGCTCTATCAGCGTCATTGCATACCACCTCATTATAATACTAACACATTTGTCACGGAAATGCAACTGTCCTTTGACTTCAATTTTTTCTGCTGGTATAATATGCTTGACAGAATACAAAGATGGGGTGAGCACCATGAAAATCAAGATCACTGCCGACAGTACCTGCGACCTCTCGCCGGAGCTGGTTCGGGAAAATGATATTACGATCATTCCACTGTATGTGAATAAGGACGGTAAGAGCTTCCGCGATGGGGTGGATATCGTCCCTGCGGATATTTTTGCCCACGTTGCCGCAGGCGGAGCGCTTTGCAGCACTTCTGCCGTGCCGCTCGGAGAGTATGAGGAAGCGTTTCAAAAGAATCTTGAGGGCTATGATGCCTTGGTGCATATCTCTATCGGCTCCGGCTTCTCGGTCACACATCATAACGCCTGCCTCGCGGCGGAGAATATGCCGAATGTCCGCGTCATTGATTCGCGCAATCTATCTACCGGTCAGGGACATTTGGTTTTGGAGGCATGCCGTCTTGCGAAGACAGCGACCGACTTGGACGAGATGAAAGCGGAGCTGGATGAGATCGCCACGCGCATCGACGCGAGCTTCCTGCTCGATCGTTTGGATTACATGGTCAAGGGCGGACGCTGCTCCTTTGTGACCGCGCTGGGTGCAAATCTGCTGAAGCTCAAGCCCTGCATCGAGGTCGTGGATAACAAGATGATCGTCGGCAAGAAATACCGCGGCAATTACGCCAAATGTATGGAACGCTATGTGCGCGACCGTTTGGAAAATGCGGAGGACATCCTGGCGGAGCGTATCTTTGTTACACACACGCCTGTTGCGCCGGAGGTTAGTGAAACCGTCCATAAGACGGTGCGCGAGTGCATGAGCTTCGAGCACATCTATGATACCACCGCAGGCTGCACGGTCTCCTGCCACTGCGGCGAGGGCACGCTTGGCGTTCTCTTCATCCACAAAAAAGCCTGACCGTGCGCCATGTGCACAACGAAGTAGGGGTTACTTTTCAAGACTCCCTTCCTTGATATGGTACCATAATACCTTATGGAACTCCCGTTCGATAGGAGGGTTTTATAGCGGTCTGTGTCTATTTTATAGAAATTGCTTCAAAAAATCGGGAATCAGGTATTTAGACCTGATTCCCGATGTGTTGTTTTTGCTGCGTTTCGAAACGGCTTATTGAATTTCCAATCTCCGCGTATCTGCTTTCGCAGGCTGCTGCTTCGGAAGAGCAAGCTTCAGAACGCCGTCCTGATAGGAAGCGCTGATGTTGTCTGCGTCGATGCCCTCCAAGCTGAAGCTGCGGGTATAGGTGCCGTAGGAGCGCTCACAACGGAGGTAGTTGCCCTTGCTGTCCTTCTTTTCGTAGTTCGAATGGCGCTCCGCGTTGATGACCAAACGGTCGTTGTCGATATCTACATGGATATCCTCCTTCTTGAAGCCCGGAAGATCAGCCGACAGGATCAGCTTGTCGCCGTCGTCCTCAATATCGGTGCGGAAGGAGGCGAGTGCCTCGGGTGCGAATAGGCTGCGCTCGAAGTCCTCCAGCTCACGGAAGGGGTTATAAAGGTTCGCCTCATTGTGCTTACGGTACGGTGTAATTGTCAACATAAGAATTCCTCCATTCATTGTTTCGACTCACCCTCACGGGTGTGTCTCATTTGTTTTTCTGGCTTTATTTTCCCGCCTTAGTATGAACAAAGATACCTTTTTCTATGAACGGACTGTGAACTTTTAGCACTCTATAAAGAAGAGTGCTAAAACTAAAAGCCAAATGGAACGGAGGAAAATTGCTTTGCTGTAGGGCGGGGACATGTCCCCGCCCTACATTAGATGCTTCGTTATATGCCCAATCGCACATTTACAAGTACAGGATTGCCGCGTCGCTACGCTCCTCGCAATGACACGAAAAGAAGCCTATCCGCAAGGGGCACGCCGCGTCCGCAACGCGCATTCCCCGCGAGCATCCGCGCATAGCAGGATTATAATTCGTCTTTCGACAACTGCGTTAATTGTGCGTCGCGGATACGGTAAACGCGGTCACAGAGAGAGAGAACGCTCGGGCGGTGGGTGGTGAGAATACAGGTCTTGTTCGGCAGGGCGGCGATGTTCTTCAGCACCTTTTCCTCCGTCTCCATGTCAAGTGCGGAGGTGACCTCGTCAAGCAGAAGGATCGGTGCGTCTGCCAAGACTGCGCGGGCGATGGCAAGACGCTGATTTTGTCCGACGGAAAGAGAGCTGCCTCGCTCCTGCAGGGTGCTGTAGATGCCCTGCGGCAGCGCTCGAACGAAGGTGTCCGCACAGGCGACCTTCAGCGCCGCATAGATCTCTTCATCGGTTGCACTCGGGCGTACAAGGCGAAGCGTGTCCGCAATCGTGCCGGAAAAGATGACATTATCCTGCGGGACATAGGAGAATAGGGAACGCGTGGCAGGGGAGAGAGGCACATGCAGCGCACCTCTGACCAGCTCCGCCGTGCCCTCCGACGGATGCAGGAGCGCCAGAAGAATGCGAAACAGCGTTGTCTTGCCGCTCCCTGACGGTCCGACGATAGCAATCATCTCTCCGGGGGAGATGGATAATTCGAGCGCATCCAGCACAAGCGAACGGTTTTGATAAGAAAAACGCAGATTGTTAAGGCAAAGAGAGAATTTCTCTTTTTTGAGCGCTTCCACCTCCGCAAGACCCTCAAGCTTTTCCTGCGGGAGGTCGAAAATCGTCATAATACGCTGTGCGCTGACGGTGCATTCGATTGCGGAGGGTACAAGCTTGATGAGTGCGGAGAGGGCTGCGGAGAGGTAGCTTGCCAACTGGATGAACAGCACCATTGTGCCGAAGTCGATATACCCGCGCCAAAGACGGTAAGCGCCCCAACCAAGGCAAAGATAACTGACGAGCAGACCGGCGGCGGAGAGAAGCGAGGAATTGACAACGGAAAAACGGTTAAAACGCAGGGCGGTGTCATAATAGCGCGATTGTACCCGCTTCAGCCGGTCGGTAAACGGATCAACGAGGTTGAATGCCTTGATGGACTGCACGTTTTGCAGCGCTTCCTCATGAAATGCCGTCATTTCGCTGTTCACGGTACGCATTTCCTTGCTGAGGACACGCATTTTTGAGACGAAAGGCTTTGCCGCGATCAATGTGAGTGGTGCGGTAATCAGTGCGAAGACTGCCATGGTCGGATCATAGCAGAGAATCACAACAAGCGAAGCAATAAATTGCGCCAGCTTGATGATCAGTGTCGGCAGCCAACCGAGCACACTGTTTGCGACATTGGTGACATCGGTATTGACGCGGGTGAGAAGGTCGCCTGAATGGTACTGCTGCAGCGACTCCCAGTCGGTGCGCAAGAATGTATCAAAAACCTCCGCGCGAAGCTCGTTTGATACGCGCAGATTGATCTTTGCGCTATAGCGGTTGATATAGGCGTTCAGCAAGATTCCTATAGCTGCCAAAAATACAACGACAA
Organism: Oscillospiraceae bacterium; assembly: GCA_016302005.1. The sequence continues at coordinate 6,714 of JAEDOK010000040.1, forward strand.
AGCCAACGGCAGCAATCCGCTTGCCGCCGTAGCCCTCCGCACTGAGCAGGACGATGGAGTTCACCAGCTCTTTTGAAGCGAGTGCGGAGACCATGCTCAGCCCCGTCGACAGCAGCCCAAGCAGAACATACGCCAGCACCGCCTTGCGATAGGCGCGGGTATGATAGTAGATCCAGCGAGTCTCGCGCCCGATCTCTTTCAGCGTACCGTCGTGCACGCGTTTTGTTATTTTTCGAAAAATACTCATGTGTGCGTTCCTTTCTACAGGCGCCGATGGTATTTATGCGCGGAGAGCAGTGCCGATCGGTTCATTTTGTAAAACGATGGGCGGCTGTCAGCCGCCCGATTGTTTTCTTGCCGTACCGGCAGGGTGACAGTTAGGACCTGCGCCCTCACGGGAGCTTACTCATCCCGGGCTGTGTCTTCAATCTCCCGTGAAAGCTCTTCAGCTTCCTGATAGCGGGAATTTCGCTTGCCGTAAGAGGAATATTTATAGCCATAGCCCTTATAGCCGTAGTTGTTATACCCGTAGCTGCCGTACTTTGAGCCGTAGCCGTAGCGGGTGGTACCTGCCTGTGTTTGGTTCAAAACGCAGCCGATGATATCCGTGCCGACGGAAACAAGAGACTGTATGGCGTTGAGGATCTGGGTGGAGTTTGCAAGATCCTGACGGACGACATAAAGCGTTGCATCGCAGTATTTTGCGATGGTGGCAGCATCAGAGAGAATGCCTGCGGGCGGCGTGTCGATGATGACATAGTCGAGCTTTTCCCGCAGCAGCTCTAAGACCTGCTGCATGCGCGGCGTATCCAGCAGAGGCTGCGGCTGATCCGTAGTCATGTCGCCGGAGAGAAGCAGCAGCGTGGAGTCCGGAACATTTAACAGCCGGAAATTCTTGGAGGTGCCGGAGAGGATTTCAACCAAACCGTCAGAGGACTGTGTGATGCCGATACCTGACTTTAGGGACTGCTTGCGCAGGTCACCGTCGATAAGAATCACGCGTTTCCCCTCTGATGCAAGAGACAGCGCCAAATTGGTGGCGACCGTTGTCTTTCCTTCGCTGGGGATGGTACTGGTTACCATTAAAACACGGGCGTTTTTTGCTTTCAGCGCCTTTAAGATCTTTACGCGAAGGGTACGAATCGACTCATTAAAGGAAGAACCGACGCGAGGATTGGTGATCGTGATACTGAGATTGGTCTTGTTTGTGTGTTTCTTCAGCTTGATCAGCGGAATATAGCCGAAGCACTTCAAATTGACAAGCTTACGCAGATCTTCGGAGGAATGTATGGTTCTTCGAGTCAGTGAAAGCAGGAAGATACCGAGCAGACCGATGAGCACAACAATGAGTGCGTATTTTAACGCAATGGATAACGCATTGTTTTGAGCGATGGGCGTTGTTGAAGGCTCAAGAGGCAGATTAATGATGTCGATCTGCGTGTCGCCGAGGATACTGCTGGCTGCCTGCGGATAGATTTTAATGGTTGCCAGCAGAAGGTCATAGGCGCTTTGCGCATTGCTGCTGGTGGCGGTCATGGTAAACAACCCGGCATCAGCGGTCGAGTAGGCGGTTACGGTTCCGGGCAAGCGTGAGGTTCCCAGCTCCGCGCACAGCAGCATCTGTGTGTTTTCACTGTTTATTACATAGGGGAAGGTGCGGGAGAGAGTCAAGGCAGCGTTTTTGTCAAGATAGGCGCTGCTGCTGGTGATATCGGTCGTAGCGAAATAGCTCGCTTTGACGGAGAACACGGCAGAGGAGGAATAGAGCGGGGCATAGGAACGATCCTCACGCACATAAACCACCGCGCCGACGCCGATGCTCAGGAGCAGAACAAGCCAAAGAAGATGCCGGGCGGCAGTCAGGAAATTGTGCAAAAGTACACGCGGGCTGATGTTTAAGCGGACGCGCTTCTCTTCTTCATTCATCGTTGTGCCCCTCCTTCCCAGAGGATTTCTTTAACTGCTTCTCTTTGCCGTAGCCATAACCATAGCCATAGCCATAGCCGTAGCCGTAACCGTAGCCATAGCCGTAGCCATAGCCGTAGCCATGTCTGCCGGACAGAGCGGCATTGACGCGGAAGGAGCGGACATTGTTCAGTACAAAGCCGAGGAACGTAGCATGCATTTCCGAAAGCGAGTCAATCGCGTCATTGATGGAGATTGCGGGCACCGTGTCCTGACGGACGACAAGAACGGAAGCGTCGGATGCGTCTGCGAGTACCTCCGCATCTGCGAAGATATTCATGGGCGGCGTATCTATGATGATATAGCTGAACTCTTCGCGCAGTGCCTGCAGCAAGGGACGGAAGGTATCGGCGGAGAAGCTCTCCATCCTCCTGCGGGAAAGGGGCTCGGAAAAGAGCTTATAAAGATGTGTGCTCTCGTCATATGTGATCGCCTGCAGGAGTTTCTCCTTTGTAAAGCCCTTCGACAGACAGACGCTCAAATCGTTTCCGTGCTGTGCGGTTTCTTCAAAAATCAGCATCTGAGAGGGCTTGCGAAGGTCGGCATCCACCAGGAGAACCTTGCGGTGCTTCTGCGCTAAAGAGAGCGCGAGATTTGCGGCAATGGTGGATTTTCCCTCATTTTCCTCGCAGCTTGTAATCATAAACACCTTGCAGCCGTCATGCTCCTTTGCGCGCTCAAGGAGTACGCGGAGTTGGTGGATCGTTTCGGTATAATAGAAGCTGCAAGTCGGCGAGGAGATCAGCAGGGAGGTTTTTTTATTCTGGAAACGGGCGCGTAGGGAAAGACGCTTTCGCTCATGGTAAACCGTGGCAAGGAGCTTCCCGTCGACCTGTTGGTTTGCGCCGATAGGGGTCTGCACGGTATCTGCCTGCAGTGCAAGCCAAAACAGAAGCACCGTCATCAGTGCAGCGCCGATCGGAGCGGACAGATGCAGCAGTGTTGAACGAGAGGAGTTGTTAGCAGGCACAGCGGCAATGGTCGGACCATTGATATTGTCCAGAACAGCCGAGGCGAAAATAGTCGCGGAATATCTCGGGTGGCAATCCATGATGGCGAGCGCGCACTTATAGGCAAGCTCAGGCGAGGCGGCTGTGACGTTCATAGTCAGAATATTGGTGTTTTCGGGTGCATTCACGGTGATCTCAGCGGGAAAGCTTTCCAAGCCGAGGCGCTCCGCTGCCGCATTGCGCAGAATGTCGCTGGACAGCAGCTCGCCGAATTTCGAGGAGATAGTGCTGGTTACGGCAACGTTGCCCGCCGCAGCGCCGTCTGTGCTGCGCGAGGTAACGGCAAAGGTTACGGAGCTGGTATATGTTGGCGTAAAGGCAAGGTTTTGCAACAGAAAGATGCTCATGAGAAAAATCAGAGCGGAAAGGATAATCAGCCATGCGTGACGCAGAATAAAGCGGCAGACGCAATACGAGTCGTAATTCGCCCATTGGGTTTGTTTCTTTTCATCCATAGCGGCACCTCCTTATTCCACAACGACGTTTAGTATGACAGAACGCGTGAGCCCCTGTGCGTTCGTATAAGAATATGTAACACTGTAGGAACCGCGTGTCGTGGTATCCACCTCGCCGCTGATGACAATATTCTCCGCGTCAACGGCATATCCTGAGGAGGATTCACTTGCGCCGACAATCAGCGAACGCAGCGTCTCCTCCGTCAGCGAATCTCCGTAGGTGACATAATGAATATACTCGGAAAGCGTTATGGTCGGATGACGCGAGGTCACATTTTCAATCAGTACGGTCAACGAGATGGAGGAGGTATCGCCGGAGCTGTTTGTGACCTGCACCGTGATCGGGTATTCTCCCGGCTCGGTGTTGGACACGCTGACAGAGGACAGGCGGATCCGGTTGGAGATATCGCCGTCGATGACATCATAGGCGGACAGACGATCCTCCAGCGTAATGACGCTGTTCGGCGTGAAGCTCAACGGCTGCGAGAGTGAAAAACGCGTTTTGCAATAGTCGGTGTAATAGATCGTGCGATTGAAAACGCAGTAATTGGACGAGGAGTCGAAAACCGCATAGTAGACATAAGCGCTGTTTGCGCCGGAAAGGCGGGAGATTCTGCGCACAATGATGCGGTCGGTAATGTCGCCGTCCGTGTCGTCATAGGCGGTCAGTCCCGCGCAAAGCTCCCGATCCGAGGCGTTAACGCTGATATGCAGCGGGACGCCGTCAGAGATGATCTGTGGCGCAGTATGGTCAACAGCCAAACGATCATAGCAGAAAAAGACCGAAAATATAATGGAGACGACTAAAAAAACAGTAACAACGATGATCTGTAAATTTCTCATAAGCAATCACCTACGAAAGACGAATTTTGTGCTCCGGCACGGTAATCGGCGCATCGCAAATGATGCGGCGGGGGTTGGTTTCAAGAAGAAGCTCGATGTAATCCTCCGGACAGCGCTCCTGCAGGAAGGGGAGAAGCGTATGAAAGCCCGTCGGGCGGTACCGCATGTCGTGCGCATCAGTGGCGATGACATGGGCAAGACCGGCGGTAAGGATTGCTTCGCCTGCGATCTTGGCGGAATTACCGAGACGCCCGAGCAGACTGCCTTTGTTGAGCTGGATCACATACCCCTTTGCGAACCAACGCACAACGAAACGCAGGTTATTTTGCACCGCTGCGTAGCGCTCGGGATGTGCGACAACGGGAACAAACCCTCGTTTGGCAATTAAGTCAAGCGCATCGGACATATCCTCGCCGTTGGTTTGAAAATTAAACTCGGTCAGAAGATAGCGCGAGTGGTTCAGTGTTACGACGCGCCGTTCGTCCAATAAACGGCGCAGATTCGAAGGGTGGGCAAACAGCTCCGCGCCCGGGAGGAGCTGCACCGGGATCCCATGATGGCGCAGAAGTGCGCGAAAGAGGGAAAAAAACTCAGTGTAAAGCCGTCCGCGGTAGTTGGAACGGGCGCCTTGCAGATTGCAGTGCGGCGTGGCGACGATCGTATCCGTGCCGCTGCGGTAAGCATGCGCTGCCATCTGACAGGCAACGGCAGCGTTACGGGCTCCGTCGTCCACCATTGGGATGATATGGCAGTGCAGATCGATCATAAAAACCTCCCGTGATTCGTGCGCAATGTTCCGGCTTCTCGTTATGGCTGCAAGTTTCGCAGCCGGCGTACCCCGTCCTTACATTTCGATACTATATCTCATATACTCTATCATACAATTCTATTTTTTTCAACAGGAAAATGCGCCAATATGCACGTGACATAGAGAAAAAGGAAGGACTGTGCGCCGCCGTGCAGCCATTTCAAAAGCCTTTTCAAAAATATGTTAAGTAACCGAAGACCGGCTAAATAGGATTTAGCAGTATGGATAAAAAAGAGTTGAAAACGGACAAAAATAATTGGGGAAAAATGAAAACTTTTTCTTGCATCTGATGGTAACTTGTGCTAATATCTAAATGTATATTTAGGTGGTGGGAGAGGGCGTTTTTCTCTCGATGCCGGAAAATGGGCTTGCCACATTCCGTAACGCGCAGCTTGTCAAATAATGCGCGCCCCGACGGCAAGGCTTTAAAGCATAGCGCTCCGAATGCCGCGCGCCTTGTCGGTTTGTATCGGCAGGGCAGCGGAAACGGCGGCGATAAGGCTTGCGTTTTACATGCTACTGTGCGGAAAACACGTGTCCCACGCCTCAACACATTGCGCAATTCCCGATCCCCGCAAGGCAAATACCCTATGACGGAACGAAGTGTAAGTTTAAAGGAGGAAATGAATGATGAAACTGACAAAACGGCTCCTGTCAACCCTGCTTGTCCTTTGCATGGTACTCTCCATGCTCCCGGCAATGGGACTGACAGCGAGCGCAGCCATCGACGCCTCTGCCACATGGACGGAAACGGCATGGGCAAGTATTCCGAATGGCGCGACGATCATCGTTGCAAACACAAATAATGTTGCGCTACCGAGCACTACGGCTACCAGCTCCCCGAC
>JAEDOK010000041.1 GCA_016302005.1 Oscillospiraceae bacterium
ACGGCGTTGAAAACCGATTGAAATGAATATTTTAATCGGTTTTTAGTATCAAATTATTTTAACGATCTTGCGCGGGCAAATTTGCTTTTCGGTTGTTCGGTGAGTCCGTAGCGGTTGCAGAGTAAGGTGACCAGAGACAGCATCTCGGTGGGTTCACCCTCGTAAAGCTCCAATTCCAGCTCCGTAAACGCTTGATGCTCCGTCTGACCGTGCAGAACGCCGCAGTCGCCGGCAAGCTCGGCACGGCTGCCGTCGGGAAATCGCAGCATCACGCAGTTCCGCGTGAATTCCGCGCCGCAGACGGGAGAAATATCGCCTGCGCCGTAGAGCAGCAGCAGCTCCTGCGGTGCGCCTGCCAAAAGCAGCGCTTCGATCGCGGCATCGTCCAAACGGTCGGCGCAGACCTGCCATTCGCCGCGGGTGTGTGACGCCTTATCCGGCGTTTTGACGCAGACGACGGAGGTACCGCCCTCCATGCGTCGGCGGAGGGTCCAGTGCCGCGTGCAGAAGCGGCGGTCCGGGGAATCGTAGTAGGTCGTTTTCATCGGCATTTCCCGCCATGCCCCGTCCGTCAAATCGGCAATGTCCGCATCGTTCAAAATCTTCCGCAATGTCGCCTCGTTCGGCACAAGCAGTTTATATTCGAGTTCTTTTCCCATAAATAAGCCTCCCTTTTGCGATCATCATATCACCCGGATCACGCGCTGTCAAATAAAAGAAAGGATTTCCCCGCGCATTTCCCGACAGCCTTGGTGCGTGCCCCATGATAAAATCGAGAAAAATCGTGTGATTGCGGGGGTTCTGACATGAAAGGAACTGGCGTGCAGAAATTGCTGCCGAATGGACGGGAGCTTTTGCGGGGAAAAACGCTGAGCGAACGGGGCGCATTGCTGCGGGACTGCCTGCTGCTGCTCTGCGGCGGCTTTCTTTTAAGCGGCGCGGGAACTTACGGGAAAGCGCTGCCGCTCGCGGCTTGTCTGATTGCTGCGCAGCCGTTTGGTCTGCGTGCTGTCGTTACGGCGCTCGGTGCGTGCGTCGGATATTTTCTGCGCTGTGACGGGGCAGAGGCGGCGGAACTGATCGCGCTGTGCATGATGGCAGTGGCACAGTCGGCGGTCTTTCAGGGGACAAGCCTGCCGCGCTTCCGATGGTTTTCGCCCTGCCTGACTGCGGGTGTCTGCGCGGTGCTGTGCGGTGTGGGGCTGTTTGGCGGAGAGGACGCGGTGGCACTTTGGACGCTCCGCGTCGTACTGGCAGGCGTCGGCTGCGCGGTCTTTCGCAGCGCTCTGCACGGGAATTCGACCGCGCGGCTGCTCCTGACGGCGGCATTGGCGGCGGGTGCCTCACCGTTGGTGCCGCAGGTGGATCTCGGGCTGCTCTGCGCGGTTGCTTTCTGCTGCGCAAGGCAGGAGCTGCTGCCTGCGGCAGTGCTGGGAATCGCCTTGGATGTGTTCGGCGTGCAGACACACGCGACGGTCGCGCTGCTGCTGCCCGCCGTGCTCTGCCGTCGTCTTTCTCGTGGGGAGCATCGGGCGGTGTGCACACTTTGCTTTGCGCTGCTGCCGAATCTGGCGCTTGTGCTGTTCGGCGAGGCAAGTGCGGGAAGCTGTATGGTGATATCTGCGGGCGCAGCGCTTGGAATGCTTGCAAGGCAGCTGGGGTGGTATGAGATGAGCGAGGAACCCTCCGACGCGGCAGGTGCAAGATTGGAGAATGCCGCGCAGGTGCTGGAGCTTTTGCGCAGTCGCCTGCCCCAAAGCGCGGAGAATCCCTCTGCAAGCGAGGCGGAGAGCGTCTATGACGGTGCGGCGGAGCGCATTTGCCGCTGCTGCGCCCGTTTTCACCGCTGTTGGGAGCATCGCGCGGAGGAGACCTATGAGGCGCTGACCGGCGCGGCAAGAAGCATCATTGAGCGCGGCGCTGCCGAGGTCGAGGATTTTCCCCAAAATTTTCGGGACAACTGCTGCCATATGGAGGGCTTTGTCACCGCGATCAACGGGGAACTGGAGGGAATGCTGTTCCGCCGCCGCTACCGCATGGAGCTGCAGGAGAGCCGCCGCGTGATCGAGCAGGAGTTGGGATATATCGCGGAATACTTAAGGAGTGCGGAGTCGCAGAAGCCGACATCGAAGGTTGCGGAGCTGTCCTTTGTGCCGGAGGTCGGCATTTGCAGCGTCGGGAAAAACGGAAACCGCGTCAACGGCGACCGGGGCGCGTGCTTCCGCGGAACGCGGGGCGATTATTTTGTGCTGCTGTGTGACGGCATGGGCACGGGAGAGGAGGCATCCCGCCTGAGCGCAGAGACGGTGCAGCTCTTGGAGCAGCTGCTCCGCGCAGGACTCGCGCCGGAAGCCGCGCTGCAAATTTACAACGGCGCGGAGGTCCTGCGCGGGACGGATCGCTTTACGACCATTGATCTGCTCTGCCTCGACCTCTTCACCGGCGAGGCGGTTTTATATAAATGGGGCTCCGCGCCTTCCTATTGGCGGGACAAATATGAGGCGAAAAAAATCGGGACAGCGGCACCGCCGCCCGGTGTGGGGGTGGGAGGAGAGAGCACACCGGAGCAATACCGTCTGTCCCTGAAACGGGGGGAGATGCTTGTTCTTGTCAGTGATGGAGCAGGAGGAGCGCAGACCGAAGCCGCCATTGCGGCTTACAGCGGAGAGTCGGCGCGGGAGCTTGCCGCTCTGCTGATCTCCGGTCTGCCGGCGGAGGATGACATGACCGCAGTCGTAATTTCTCTGCGACCCTGCACCTCTTGAGACAGAATACCACATATAGTGCGAACATTTTGTCGAAATACAAGATACGGGAAATAATATTTCCCAAATTGCAGACAAAAGCTGAAAAAATCTTCGTTTCTTCGATAAAAATCCTGCGCTTGCGCCTTGTCAAAGCGGTGACTTTCTGCTATGATGGCGGCAAAGGAGGCGAACGGTATGCGGCTTTATCCCGGGGCGGTGATCCGGCAGGCGAGGGAGGAACGGCAGTGGAGTCAGGAGGGCTTGTGCAGCGGGATCTGTGCGGTGTCCTACCTGTCGAAGATCGAACAGGGCAAGGTGGAGGCAAGCCCGGAGATTCTGCGGCTGCTGTTTGCGCGGCTGGAGCTGGCGTGGTATGACGACGAAACGACGCTTTCACAGGTCAAGGAGCTGACGGAGCGTTTTTATGAGGCGGTGTTTTCCTGTGACGCTGCGACGCTTTCCGTGTGCGAGGCGGAGCTTTCCGCGCAGACCGAACGCCTGACGCACTGCGTCTATGCGCCGGACGGCGCGCTCATGCAGGCGTTTTTGCAAAAGGACGCTGCGGTCGCGGAGGCGTTTGAACCGTATTTTGACAACATGCGCCTTGCCTTACTGCGCTTGCTGCAGGGCAGGGACGAGGAGGCAATGCGTCTGTATCCCTGCGCTTATCTATCTCTGATGGCGGGGATCGGTGCGTATGAACGGGGCGAGAGCTATACCCATGCCGTCGAGCTACTGCGTTCAAGCTATGAACAGGCGGCTGCCAACGGTGAGGCACGGCTGATGCTGCTGGCGCGGATGTATCTGGGAAATTGTTATTGCAATCAGCGGAACATTGAGGAGATGGAAGCACATTACCGCATTGCCACGCGGCTTGCCCGTGCGCTCGGTGATTCGAACGCGATCGAGGATATGCAGTATAATACGGCGTCTACGCAGTTGGAGACGGGACAGTATGACGCAGCGTACCGCTATTTTTCCGCGCAGGAAGCGCCCTCCGTTATGGGACTGCACAAGCTTGCCGTCTGCTGCGAAAAGCTCGGACGCACCGAGGAGGCGCTTGCTGCGCTTGAGCGCGCGGCGGGCATGCCCTCCGAGTATCCGCCCACGGAGCTGGCGCTGCGGATGTGCGCTTTGGTGCGCTTTCGATTGGAGCATAAGGACTATCTGCATTGCGCGGCGTATGGCGAAATGCTGCTGGCGGTCTTCGCGGAGTGCCGCAAAACCCTGCCGGTTGGCTACGCCTCATTTCACCTGCCGTGGGTGCTGGAATGGTACACCGCTTCGAGGCAGTACCGCCTTGCTTATGAGTTGATCCGAGATTTTCCTATAAAAATCTGAATAAAGCAGAACGAACCGCTTCTTTTAAGAAAATTTTCTCAAAAGAAGCGGGTTTTTATTTCTTTAACGGTGTACTACAATGATGGCGAGGTGAGAGAGATGAAACAAAAGCTGTGGACGCGGAATTTTACGCTTGTCACCGTGGCGAGCGCGCTCGGCGCGATCGGCGGCATTACGGGCGGTTTTGCGCTCTCGTTTTTGGTGTTCGACGAGACGGGAAGCACCTTAGCTTCGGCGCTGATCCTTGCCATTCAGCTCGTGCCGTATTTTGTCCTGCCGCTCATCGTCGCGCCGTGGATGGATCGTATGCCGCGCAAGCCGTTTTTGGTCGGCGGCGATCTGCTGAACGGCTTGCTTTATGCCCTTGCGGGACTGTATTTACTATTTTTCAAATTTTCCTATGTCGGATATCTTGGGTTTTCTCTGCTGCTGTCGAGCCTTGGTGCGTTTGACGAGCTGGCGTATAACAGCATTTACCCCAAGCTCATTCCGGAGGGTATGGAGCAGAAGGGCTACACTGTCTCGTCCATGCTCTACCCGGTGCTGAAGGTGGTAATGATGCCCGTTGCGGCGGTGCTGTTTGAATGGCTGGGCGTCGCGTGGCTGCTCATGATTCAGGCGGGACTTTCCCTGTTGGCGGCGCTGGTGGAGAGCCGTATCCGCATTGTCGAGGAAAGACGCATGGATGGGGAACGCTTTTCTCTGCGCCTGTGGTGGAGCGACATCAAGGAGGCGGCTCGGTATTTGAGGCAGGAGCGCGGTCTGCGAAACATTTATGGTTACATGGCAATTACCAACGGTGTGGCGACGGGCTATTCGCCGCTGCTGATCGCGTTTTTCCGCACGACACCGGGGTTTTCCGCTGCGATGTACTCTCTGTTTTCGGTGGCGGAATTCTTGGGCAGAAGCATCGGCGGCGCGGTGCAGTACCGCATGAAGCTTGCGCCGAAAAAGAAATTCGGGTTTATCTTCGGCGTGTATCAGTTCTATGAAGCGATGGACATGAGTCTTTTATGGCTGCCTTACCCCCTGATGCTCGTCAACCGCGCCTGTGCGGGCTTCTTCGGCATCAACAGCGCGACGATGCGGCAGGCGGCGGTGCAGCGATATATTCCGGAGCATCTGCGCGCCCGCGTCAACGCCTTTGAGAGTATGTGCATCACAGCGTCGTGCAGCGTGATGAGTCTTACCATCGGAGCGCTGGGCGAGGTATTGGACTATCGCCTGTGTGTCACCCTCGGCGCTGCCTTCTCTCTTGTGTGTTGCTGGCTGACGATATGGCGCAGCCGCAAAAGCATCCGCCCGATCTACGAAAACGGCGAATCATTTGTGTAGGGCGGGGACATGTCCCCGCCGTGGTAGCTGCATTGCTGTTTGCAGTATCGTGAGCTTGTGCGGATGCCGCTTCGCGGTCGGCGGGGACATGTCCCCGCCCTACGGGGGGTGCGTGGTTAATCATAAAAAATCTGACGGTAGTGAGCCGTCAGATTTTTATATTCAGGTTTCTTTCGGGAGGTCGCGCATGGTGAGGCTGATGCGCTTGCGCTTTTCATCGACCTCCAGCACTGCGACCTTGACGATATCGCCGACCGAGACGACCTCGGACGGGTGCTTGATATAGCGGTTACAGACGCGGGAGATATGCACCAGACCGTCCTGATGCACGCCGATATCGACAAATACGCCGAAATCAATGACATTGCGCACTGTGCCGGTCAGCACCATGCCGGGCTTTAAGTCCTTCATTTCCAGCACATCCGTGCGCAGGATCGGCGCGGGCAGTTCGTCGCGCGGGTCACGCCCAGGTTTACATAATTCTTTGATGATATCCCGCAGGGTCGGAACGCCGACGCCGCATTCCTTTGCCGCCTGCTCCATGCCGAATGTTTCGGCACGCTTGGGCAGCTCCGCAAGCTTGCCGTCTGCGACATCTTGAAGGGTATAGCCGCACAGCGCAAGCAGCTTTTCCGCCGCGTCATAGGATTCGGGATGGACACCCGTGTTGTCCAAAATCTGCTTGCTCTCCGGCACGCGGAGGAAGCCTGCCGCCTGCTCGTATGCCTTCGCGCCTAACTTCGGCACCTTTAAGACCTGCTTGCGGGCAGTGAATGCGCCGTTTTCCTCGCGGTAGGCGACGATATTCTTCGCCGTTGTGGCATTCAGACCGGAAACTCTGCGCAGGAGGGAGGCGGAGGCAGTGTTGAGATCAACGCCGACCGCGTTGACGCAGTCCTCGACTACGCCGCCGAGGGCTTCATCAAGACGCTTTTCAGGCAGATCATGCTGGTATTGCCCGACACCGATGGCCTTCGGGTCGATCTTCACCAGCTCCGCCAGCGGATCCTGCATTCTTCTTGCGATGGACACCGCACTGCGGAGATTGACATCATACTGCGGGAACTCCTCCGCGGCAAGCGGCGAAGCGGAATAGACCGACGCGCCGGCCTCGGAGACGATCATGTAGGAAACGCCCGATACCTTACCCAGCAGCTCGCAGACGGTACTCTCCGTCTCGCGGGAGGCGGTGCCGTTGCCGATGGCGATGTGCTCGATGCCGTGCTTACGGATCAGGGCGGCAAGCTTCGCAATCGCCTCGTCGCGCTTGGCTTTGGAAAAGGTTGGGTAGACTACGGCAGTGTCCAGCACCTTACCCGTGGCATCCACGACGGCGACCTTGCAGCCGTGGCTGTAGCCGGGGTCAAGTCCCATGGTCACATGCCCCTTGACCGGCGGCTGCATCAGCAGCGGGCGCAGATTGAGAGCAAAATTATGAATTGCGCCCTCATTGGCGTCGTCCGTCAGAGTGGTGCGCAGTTCGCGCTCCATGCTCGGCGCGATCAGACGGTCATAGGCATCCTCAGCGGCACTGCGGACAAAGGCGGTCGCGCTGCTGCCCGGGATCAGGACGGCGCGGCGCACGCAGATGAGCGCCTGCTCACGGTCAACTTCAATCGAAGCCTTCAAGAAGCCCTCCCGCTCGCCGCGGTTGATCGCCAAAACCTGATGCCCCTGTAATTTGGAAAGCGGCTGAGAAAAGTCATAGTAGAGCTGATAGACGGAGGTCTCCTCCTCTTTTCCCTTGGCGGCGGTCGTGCGCATGAGTGCCATCCGCTGCATGACTGAGCGCAGCGCCTTCCGAATGGCGGCATCATCCGAGATCATCTCCGCGACGATGTCTGACGCGCCCGCGAGTGCTTCCTCGATGGTATTCACGCCAAGCTCTAGGTTAACATAATCTTGCGCCAATTCCTCGGGCATGGGCAGGTCGCGCTCCTGCGCGAAGAGCTTCAACGCCAGCGGCTCCAAGCCCTTTTCCTTCGCCACGGTCGCACGGGTACGGCGCTTGGGCTTATAGGGACGGTAGAGATCCTCCAATTCCGAAAGGGTCACGGCGCTGTCAATGGCGGCGGAAAGCTCGTCCGTCAGCTTGTCCTGCGCGGCGATGGACTTGCGAATTTCCTCACGGCGTTGCGCAAGATTCCGTAGATATTGCAGACGGTCTGCGAGGGTGCGCAGGGTAGTGTCGTCCATTGCACCGTGCAGCTCCTTGCGGTAGCGGGCGATAAAGGGGATGGTATTCCCCTCGTCAAGCAGCTTCACGACATTTTTGACATATTGCAGCGGCTTGTTCAGCTCAGCCGCGACAGTTTGCAGCAGTTCTTCCATAGTGCCTCCGTGATTGTTATCAGATAAGTTGAAATATAGTATACCACAATTCCCCGGGAAAGAAAAGAAAAAACTTGCATCGAAGCTTACATGCTGGTATCCTATGGACAGGAGGGATGCAATATGGAGATCAAACCGGGAAGATACCGCCATTTTAAGGGCAATGAATATGAGGTGCTGTATACCGCGCGGCATTCGGAGACGCTGGAAGAGATGGTCGTCTATCGTGCGCTCTACGGCGAACGGGGCATTTGGGTGCGTCCGGCATCCATGTGGAATGAGATGGTCGAGCGCGACGGCAAAACCTACCGGCGCTTTACGAAGATCGAATAATCCAAACGCCGGAGAGCCATGTAGACCGGGGACATGTCCCCGCCGACCGCGTAAGCGGCAGACGATATGTGCTGCCTGGCTCGTATACAGTCGGCAGTTCCTACAAGAGATTGCCGCGTCGCTGCGCTCCTCGCAATGACCCGGGGAAGGCTACCCTCATTTGTCATTGCGAGGAGCGCAGCGACGTGGCAATCTACTGCTTGATTTTTTCTACTTCGTACGCAGCCATGGCGGCAGGGACGTCCCCTTCCAACAATATGATGAAACCTGACGGCGTTTTGCCGTCAGGTTTGTTACATTCTTCTTAAAAAGATTTCTCCGCAGCGGCGGCAGACAACCTTGGTCTGCCCGTGGCTAACGGGGATCGACTGCACCGCTTTGCATGCGGGACAGCGGACATAACGCTTTTGTGAGCCGTAACGCAGGCGGTTGCCGATCCGCTCGCGGCGTTCCACCCAGAACTCCAAAAAACGCCGTCTCATGCGTTCTCCCGCGGCTCCTTTGCGCGGGCATCACGCAGGATCCTTGCGAAATAGATAAAATACTTGACAAAGGACAGCAGAACCAGCGCAGAGATCACGATTGCGTCGATCAGAACAAACAGAGAGGGAACAGGGGAGCCGATTACGACCTCCCAAAGAATGAGAATGCCCATCGAAAGGTAAATCACGACGGTGCAGAGCTTGCCGTACCAGCCGGCACTGTAGACCTTGCGCGTGCGATGCAGCGCTATCAGCGTCAGAATGCCGATGGTAATCTCCTTGAAGACCAAAATGCCGACGACCCACCAGTATTTCATCGGCATCAGGCATAAAAGCACCGCGATCTGTGTCAGCTTGTCAGCAACGGGGTCAATTGCCTTGCCGAAATCGGAGACAAGGTGGAAGGTGCGGGCAATCCAGCCGTCGATCACATCGGTTGCACCGGACAGGACAAGGACGCCGAACGCGCCCCAATACTGCCCACGGTCGTAAAGAAAGACGATCAGCGGGATCAGTAATAAGCGGAAAAAGCTCAACATATTCGGCAGGGTAAAGATGCGGTCGGTATCCGCACGCTGTGCTTTTTCAATTTTTGCTCTTTCTTCTTCACTCATTTTGTGCAGCCTCCTCGTCCTTTGCGTCCGCTACGGGCGCGAAATATTCCACCATTTTAGAGCGGTGCTTTCTCTTTTGCCGGAAAAATCCGCCGACGCTGAAAACCAAAGCGCCGATCATATTGACGATCAGATCCTCCATCGTGTCGTACAGCCCGATATCGAGGTAGCCGCCCAAGCCGAGACTCTCGCCGTTGACGGCTGCGTCCGTAATGCCCGAGATCGTGATCGGAATGTTGCTCCGCGTGGGATCGAGCGTGACGGAGGTAATGCTGTGCAGCACGGTATCCTTCTGCATGTCTTTCGTCAAGAGGTTATCTATCGAGAATTCAAGAATCTCCCAAAGTGCGCCGATGGTCATGGAGAAACAAAAAGCGACAACTGCGAGAAATACGGGGGAGAGGCGGAAGCTGATGCGTTTATCGCTGTTGAGGATGTCTGCCATTGAGTAGCCGACTGCCGCATAGATAAAGCCGCTGATTGTGTGCAGTGCCTTATCCCAAAACGGGACGGTGACATAGAAACACGCGATCTCGCCTAAAATTTCGGAGGCGAAGATGAACACAACGACGGTAATTTCCAGCGCCGTGGGCAGATGCATTTCAAGCTTTCGCTCGACGATCGAGGGAAGATAGAGCAGAAGCAGGGAGAGCAGACAGGTGAAGACGTTCTCTGTCCTGCCCGCAAACAGCGAGCGCACCATCACTGCGAGAATCAGCACGCGAATGACTGCGTAGGTGATCAGTGTGGCGCGGCTCTTGCGTTTGAGCCGCCGTTGAAGGTCTTGTTTTCGAAGCTCCCGCTTTTCTTTGCGGGTGCGTTTTCCTTTCATCTGCATCACCGGCACCGTTTCCTTCCTGTTTATTTAGAGTATAGTCATGAATTATCAACTCAATATCAACGGGACAATAAATTTTTGTTGATTTTTCCTTTCCATCCGCGCGATGCTATGGTATACTGAACAGCAGAGGTGAAAACACAATGTTCAAGATCTTAGTCGCGGAGGACGACGCGGAGCTGCAGCAGCTTTTTTGCCGTGTGCTGACAAGAAACGGCTTTCATGCCATCGGCGTGTCCGACGGCGCAGAGGCACTTGAGGCGCTCGAGCATGAGTATATCGACCTGGTCATTTCGGACATCATGATGCCGCGGATGGATGGCTATGCGCTCGTGCGTTCCCTGCGGGATGCGGGCAATCAGCTCCCTGTGCTGATGATCACCGCAAAGGACAGCTTTCAGGATATGCAGTTTGGCTTTATCGCCGGTGCGGACGATTATATGGTCAAGCCGATCAATGTCAATGAGCTTGTCCTGCGAGTCAATGCCCTTCTCCGCAGAGCGCAGATCGTCGCGGAGCGGCGGCAGAGCATCGGCGGCACGACCTTTGAATATGACTCCTTCTCCGTCCGCAGCGGGCGCACGGAGACAATTCTTCCGCAGAAGGAATTCCTGCTTTTATATAAGCTCATCTCGTCGCCCAACCATATTTTTACGCGCCAGCAGCTCATGGACGACATTTGGGGCGTGGAGTCTCAAACCGAGGCGCGCACGGTTGACGTGCATATCAACCGCCTGCGCGACCGCTTCCGAAACAATCCGGATTTCGAGATCGTCACCGTGCGCGGCATCGGCTATAAGGCGGTGAAGCGGCATGAATGAGAAGCTCTCGCCGCGTATGCGGACGTATTATTATCTGATCATCTTCATTATCATTCTTTTTTCCGCCGGCATGGTCGCAGGCATGCTGTTCCTGCTCGATGCGCTTGGTGTGGTCTATCAACTCAGCTTTTCTATGCTTGTTTCCCTGTTCGTCGTGGCGGCGGTCGCGGCGGCACTGATGAGCTATTTTATCGGCAGACGCATCCTTGCACCCATGGTCAAGCTCAGCAAGGCATCCAAGGAGGTCGCGCGAGGCAATTTTGATATCGCCGTCAGCGATTCCAGCAAGCTGGAGGAGGTGCAGACGACTTTCCGCAATTTTAACGCCATGGTGCGTGAGCTGAACAGTATCTCAACCTTAAGCAATGATTTTGTGGCAAATGTCTCGCACGAATTTAAAACACCCTTGACCGCCATCGAGGGCTATGCCATGCTTTTGCAGGAGCCTGCGCTTACGCCGGAGGAACGGGGGGAGTATCTGGACAAGATTCTTTATAATACCCACCGTCTGACCGATCTTGTCGGCAGTATTCTGATGCTTTCAAAGATCGAGAGTAAGTCGCTTGCCGAGCAGTACAACGACTTCCGCTTGGATGAACAGATTCGGCAGGCGGTCGTGTCGCTTGAATCGGCGTGGGCGGAGAAGGATATCGTCTTTAATGTAGACTTGGACGAGGTCACATTGAACGGCTGCGAGGCGCTGCTGATGCATGTCTGGACGAATCTGATCTCGAACGCCGTCAAGTTCAGCGAGCGCGGGCAGACGATCGAGATCCGCCTGCTCGATCAGAAGGAATGTGTTGTTGTCAGCATCACCGACCATGGCTGCGGCATGACGCAGGAGGTGCAGGAGCGCATCTTCGAAAAATTTTATCAGGGCGACGCGTCCCATAAGGCACTTGGCAACGGACTGGGCTTATCCCTGGTTAAGCGCATCGTCGAGCTTTCCGACGGACTGATCGAGGTCGTCAGTAAGCCAAACAAAGGCTCGACCTTCCGTGTCATTCTACCCAAATAAGATATTCCTGCCCGCAGACTGCGGGCAGGAATAAGAAAAAAGTCGGAAATTTTGAAAAAAAGAGTTGACAGATGGGATATCCCTTGCTATAATATCAGAGCTGTCCGAAATGCTGCTATAGCTCAGCAGGTAGAGCGCATCCTTGGTAAGGATGAGGTCTCCAGTTCGAATCTGGATAGCAGCTCCATGAAAAAAGCCTTGATTTTCAAGGCTTTTTCGCATTTTAAGGCAAAATTATATCCCGCTCCAAAATGCCATTTAGCTACTATTTGGCTACTGGAGCGGGATTTTTTTGTTTTTATGCCTCTTTTGCGAGGAGGCTTTCCAGTACGTCCGATGCCTTTCTGTCACTCTCTTGCAGGGCGTGGGCGTATATGTTCATGGTCGTTGAAGTCTGAGCATGACCGAGCCTGTTTGATACGGTCTTTATATCCTGCTGGGACGCAATCAACAGTGTTGCCGACGTATGTCGCAGACCGTGAAACGGGATCGCGGGGAGCTGATCGGACGGCTTGCGTCCGTCATTATATCTCTTGATAGCGTCTTGTAATGCCTCATACGGGGTCGAATAGCTCATCATTCTGCCGCTGTCCTGAATGAAAATCCAGTCTTCGCCCTGCCAGTCCTTACCAAACTGGAAACGACGCTCAAGCTCTGCAATCTGTAAAGCCTTTAGGCGGTTGGCGAGGAAATGAGGAAAGGAAACCGTTCTGTTTGAGGTCTTCGTCTTTGGCGCTTTGCATAC
>JAEDOK010000001.1 GCA_016302005.1 Oscillospiraceae bacterium
AGGCTATCATGCTTGTCAATCACTTACAGAATCCGCGAAACGGCTGCACCCATTTTGGGTGCAGCCGTTTCGCGGTAAGTCAGCGCCTAAAGGTCAAAGAGGCTCCGTTGTACGATAGGTTCAAGACGCGACGCGGGGGAATTCGGATCGCACTACAACGGTACCGCAGGATTTCGCATACGCATAGCGGTTGCGCATTATAGACATGCAAACATGAAAGAGCAAGATGCCGCAAGAGCGTTCGTAGCGTCTTGATGCTGAAAACCGATTTAAGGCGCGAATACGGCAAGCCGTACTGAGATTTACAAATTGGTATAGCCCATAAGATAGCGGTCGACGGCGCGGGCTGCGTCACGACCTTCGCGGATCGCCCATGCCACAAGGGATTGCCCACGCCGCATATCGCCTGCGGTAAAGACCTTTTCCACGTTCGTCTGATGGTCGCGGTCTGCGACGGTACCTCTTGCGGTCAGCTCTACGCCGAATGCCTCCGCGACAAAGGGCTGCGCGCCGAGGAAGCCTGCGGCGATCAGAACGAGGTCTGCGGGGACAGTATGTTCACTGCCCTGGATGGGGCGCATTTGCATTCTGCCGTCCGCCCCCTTTACGCTTTCCAAGGAGATCAGGACTGCCTGCCGCACATGACCGGTTTCGTCAGAAAGGAATTCCTTGACCGTCGTCTGATACACACGGGGATCGTGGCCAAAGACGGCGATCGCCTCCTCCTGCCCGTAATCGGTTTTTTTGATGCGGTGCCACTGGGGCCAAGGATTGGAAGGAAGACGTTCTGCGGGCGGCTCCGGCATCATCTCCAGCTGCGTGACAGATGCAGCGCCTTGCCGAAGGACTGTGCCGACACAGTCGTTGCCGGTGTCGCCGCCGCCGATGACGAGTACATGGCGATCCTTTGCCTCCAGCGCACGGCAATCCGAAAAATTGCTGTCGAGCAGCGCTTTGGTCGTCTTTCCGAGGTAGTCTACAGCAAAGTAGATTCCCTCCGCTTCTCGTCCCGGAACATTGAGATCCCGCGGCTTTGCAGCACCGCAGCAGAGAACAACGGCATCGTATTCCGCAAGAAGCTTCTGCGCATCGACATCGACACCGACCTCCGTATTTGCGACAAATTGCACATGCTCTCGCTCCATCAGTTCGATACGGCGCTGCACGATGGATTTCTCAAGCTTCATGTTCGGAATACCGTACATCAGCAAGCCGCCGAAGCGGTCACTGCGCTCAAAGACCGTTACTTCATGCCCGCGGCGGTTTAGCAGCTCAGCCACGGCAAGCCCGGAAGGTCCCGAACCGACAACCGCGACCCGCTTTTCGGTACGCGGCATTTGGGGGAGGGGAGAGACAACACCGTTTTCAAACGCCCATTCGATGATGCTCAGCTCATTATCGCGGATGGTTACGGGCTGCGCAGGCAGGTTGCAGGTGCAGGAGGCTTCGCACAGCGCGGGGCAGACGCGTCCCGTAAACTCCGGGAAGCTGTTTGTACTGATGAGACGGTAATAGGCGCTTTTGACATTGCCCTCATACAGCAGATCGTTCCACTCCGGGACAAGGTTTTGCAGCGGACAGCCTGCGACCATACCGCCGATTACGCCGCCGTACTGACAAAAGGGTGTGCCGCAGTCCATGCAGCGGGCGGCTTGCGTACGGCGATCCTCCGCGGAAAGCAGTGTATGGAACTCGTGAAAATGCTTAATACGCGCAAGCGGCGCTTCTGTCAGCGTGTCCTGACGGGGATATTCCATAAATCCGGTCGGTTTTCCCATGGTGCGCCCTCCTTAAGCGTTTCTTTCGGCAAACGCCCGCATGGCTGCGGCGTCCGGGCTCAGACCCTGCGCCTGCAAAGCGGTGATTGCCTCCTGCATTTTCTGATATTCCGGCGAGATGATCTTACGGAACAGCGGAAGATAATGCGTAAAGTCCTTCAGCAGCGTTGCTGCAAAGGCGGATCCGGTGTTTGCCGCATGGCGCCTTACCATTGCGTGCAATGTACGGATGTCCTGATCCTCGCGCAACGGCTCGCAGATTACGGTATCCTTATTGACACGGCGGTAAAGATCCCCGTTTAGATCAAGAACATACGCCGTGCCGCCGCTCATACCTGCGGCAAAATTGTCACCGACTTCGCCGAGTACGACGACCGTGCCGCCTGTCATGTATTCGCAGCCGTGATTGCCTACGCCTTCCACCACCGCATCCGCGCCGGAATTTCTGACGCAAAAGCGCTCACCTGCAACACCTGCAACATAAACCTCTCCGGAGG
The DNA here is from genome assembly GCA_016302005.1 of Oscillospiraceae bacterium. The sequence continues at coordinate 2,276 of JAEDOK010000001.1, forward strand.
TCGCGCCGTAGAGGGCGACATTGCCGATGAGAATGTTTTCGTGGGGGTCATAAGCTGCATTTTCAGGAGCGCGGACAATCAGCTTGCCGCCGCAAAGCCCTTTGCCGAGATGGTCGTTGCTCTCTCCCGTCAGACGGAGGGTGACACCCTTCGGCACGAACGCGCCGAAGCTCTGCCCGCCGCAGCCGGTGCAGTTGACGGTAAAGGTGTCATCGGGCAGGGTATTCCCGAAGCGGCGCGTGACCTCGCTGCCGAAGATCGTACCGAAAGCGCGGTCTATATTGCCGACGGTAAGCTCCAGCGCCTGTTTTTCACCGCTTTCCAGCCCCGGGGCAAACTTGGGCAAGAGTACGCGCTCGTCAAGTGTTGCGTTCAATTTGAAATCAAACTCTGCTACAGGCGTTGGGGAAATCTGCGGTGCGTCAAGAATCGCGCTGAGGTCTACGGAAGCTGCACTGCCTTGTGCGTCCTCCGTTTGTTCCAGCAGATCGGTGCGCCCGATCAACTCCTCGACCGTGCGGATGCCGAGTCTTGCCATATATTCCCGCAGCTCACGGGCAACAAAGCGCATGAAATTTTCCACATACTCGGGTTTTCCACTGAAGTGCTTTCGCAGTTCCGGGTTCTGCGTGGCAACGCCGACGGGACAGGTGTCCAGATTGCATACCCGCATCATCACGCAGCCGAGTGTGACGAGGGGCGCCGTCGCAAAGCCGAACCCGTCCGCGCCCAAAAGCGCGGCGATCAGGACCTCATAGCCGCACATCAGCTTGCCGTCCGTCTCCAGCTTAACGCGGGAACGAAGTCCGTTGCGCTGTAAGGTTTGATGCGCTTCAGCAAGTCCGATTTCCCACGGCAGACCCGCGTTATAGACGGAGCTTTTCGGTGTTGCGCCGGAGCCGCCGTCAAAGCCGGAGATCAGAATCGTTCCGGCACCTGCCTTCGCAACGCCGGATGCCACCGTTCCGACACCTGCCTCGGAAACGAGCTTGACCGAGATCGTTGCATCGCGGTTGGCATTTTTCAGGTCATAGATGAGCTGCGCAAGATCCTCGATGGAATAGATGTCGTGATGCGGCGGCGGAGAGATCAGACCGACGCCCGGCGTGGAGCAGCGTGTTTCCGCAACCCACGGATAGACCTTTGCGCCCGGAAGGTGTCCGCCCTCGCCGGGCTTTGCGCCCTGTGCCATTTTGATCTGAATCTCTTTGGCGTGCAGCAGGTATTCTCCGGTCACGCCGAAGCGTCCAGAAGCGACCTGCTTGACCGCGCTGCAGCGGTCAATGCCGTCTGCGCCGACGGTCAGGCGCTCGCGTTTTTCGCCGCCCTCGCCCGTATTCGAGCGTCCGCCGAGACGGTTCATTGCGATGGCAAGGCATTCGTGCGCCTCGGGGGAGATGGAGCCGAAGCTCATTGCACCCGTGCGGAAGCGCTTGACGATCTCGTCCTCGCTTTCGATCTCGGAAAGGGGAAGAGGCGTATCCGCCCATTTGACCCGGAGCAGTGATCGTAAATTCGGTGTCGCGCCCCGGGGATAGAGCGTGGCGGTGTATTGCTTAAATAGCGCATAATCCCCGGTGCGCGTCGCTTGCTGCAGCAGTGAGATGGTCAGCGGATCGTAGCGGTGCGTCTCCTTTCCGCCGCGCTCGCGGTGGATGCCGGGACTTTCCAAGGTCAGGTCGACATAGAAGCCCAGCGGATCAAATGCCTTGCTGTGCAGCTCGTCAATCTGCTTTTCAAGATCCTTTAAGGTGATGCCGCCGATGCGGCTGAGCGTGCCGGTAAAGTATTTCTCTACGACAGCGGGGTCAATGCCGACGGCTTCGAACATTTTTGAGCCTTGATAGGATTGCAGCGTTGAAATTCCCATTTTTGAGGCGATCTTGACGATGCCCGCAACGACGGCACGGTTATAGTCGGCAATGGCTTGTCCGGCATCCTTATCCAGCAGCCCATTTTCGATGAGCTGCAAGACGCTCTCGTGGGCAAGATAGGGGTTTACCGCGCACGCGCCGTAGCCCAGAAGCGCGGCAAAATGGTGCACCTCACGCGGCTCTCCGCTCTCTAAGACCAGCGCGACGGAGCTGCCCTGCTTGGTGCGGACAAGGTGCTGATGGATCGCGGAGACCGCGAGCAGAGAGGGAATGGCAACATGGTATTCGTCTACCCCCTGGTCTGTCAGAATGATGATGTTTGCGCCGTCCTTGCAGTGCTTGTCAACCTCGACAAACAGACGGTCGAGCGCTTTCTCCAACGAGGTCCCCTTATAATAGAGAATCGACTGTGTGGCGACCTTGAAGCCTCGAATGCGTAGATTCTTCAGCTTTTGCAGTTCTAAATTTGTGAGGATAGGGGTATCAAGCTTGATGGCATTGCAGTTTTCCTCGCTCGGCAAAAGCAGATTACCCATTGCGCCGATATAGACGCTTGTATCGGTGACGAGCTTTTCACGGATCGCGTCAATCGGTGGGTTTGTCACCTGCGCAAATAGCTGCTTAAAGTATTCAAACAGCGGCCGCGGATAGGCGGACAGCACGGGGATCGGCGTATCGCAGCCCATGGAGACGATCGGTTCGGCGCCGGTTCTTGCCATGACGCAGATACTGGAACGGTAGTCCTCGTAGTGATAGCCGAACGCTTTTTTCAAACGCGCGCGGTTTTGCACGGTGAACTGCTGCGAAGCACGATTCGGCGCCGACAGCTCGGAAAGCCGCAGCATCTGACGGTCAAGCCACTCTCCGTAAGGATAACGCGCTGCATAGCTGCTCTTCAGTGCCTCATCGTCGATTAGGCGCCCCTCTTTCGTGTCGATCAGGAGCATTTTACCCGGGCGCAGACGGTCCTTACGGATGATATGGCTTTCCTCCACCTCGGCAACACCGACCTCGGAGGCGAGGATCAGTTCATCTTCATCCGTGATATAGTAGCGGGAGGGACGCAGACCGTTGCGGTCAAGCACTGCGCCGACAACATCGCCGTCAGAGAATAAAATGGAGGCGGGACCGTCCCAGGGCTCCATCAGGATGGCATGGTATTGGTAAAAATCACGCTTGGCAGGGGAGAGGTCGCGCTCGTGACTCCACGGCTCGGGGATCAGCGTCATCACCGCCTGCGGCAGCTCCATTCCGCTCATCATCAGGAACTCCAGCGTGTTGTCCAGCATCGCGGAATCCGAACCGCGCGGATCAATGACCGGACGCACCTTATACATCTCGTTTGCCAGTGCCGGAGAGGACATACCCTCCTCGCGCAGTGCCATCTTGTCCGCGTTGCCGCGTATGGTGTTGATCTCGCCGTTGTGCACAAGCAGGCGATAGGGGTGTGCGCGCTCCCAACTCGGATTGGTATTCGTGGAAAAGCGCGAGTGCGTCATTGCGATGGCGGACTCGTAATCCGGGTCTTGCAGATCGTCGTAGAACAGACGTAGCTCTCCGACCAGCAGCATTCCCTTATACACAATGGTACGGGAGGAGAGAGAAACAACATAGGAATCCTCGGAGCTTGCCTGCTCGAAAATTCGGCGGACGATATAGAGCCTGCGGTCAAAGGGTAAGCCGACTTCACAGCCGAGCGGCTTTGCAATGAATGCCTGATATATGGCGGGCATCGCCTTTGCTGCGCGCGCACCGATGATCTCGGGATGGACGGGTACTTCACGCCAGCCGAGAAGCTCCATTCCCTCCTGCCGCACCATCAGCTCAAACATCTTCATCCGCTGACGGCGCAAAAGTCCGTCCTGCGGCAAAAAGAACATACCGACACCGTAGCTGCGTGCGTCACCGAGCTTAATCCCTACCCGCGCAGCTGCTTTCAAGAAAAATTTATGAGAGATTTGCAAGAGAATACCGACGCCGTCGCCTGTTTTTCCCTCAGCGTCCTTACCGGCACGATGCTCCAAATGCTCGACGATATGCAGTGTGCGTTCCACCAAAGCATGCGAGGGCTTTCCTTTGATATTGATGATCGCGCCAATACCGCAGCTGTCGTGCTCAAAGGACGGATCATACAGCGGCGGTGCGGGTTGGTGATTTGCTTCGAACAGCATAGAATCGCTCCTTCCGTGGCTTGTTGCTTGCATACATTATACTATTAAAACAAATTCTTTGTCAAATTTGGGGCGCTTCGTACAAAATAACGAAATATGCGGGAAAATGACATATACTTATGTAAGTTATATCTATAGATGCGATGCGAATAAAGACAAGTGTTCATGTGTCACAGACAAAACGGAAGCAATCATCCGCGAAAGAAATACGGAAAAATTTTTTGTACATTTTGAATCAATATTCAAGAAAAATCGATGCATTTTTCTCCGTCTTTTGACTGCATTGCAGCACAAAAGAATAAAAACGCTGCCTTGACCGGAGCCGAGGCAGCGTTACGAAGGTTTGTTAAAAAGGGAACATAGTGTCAATAAACGCTTGGGATAGAGAAGCTTTGGATCAATTCGCAACAACGCAATTCATCGCCGCTCGGCGGTAGTTCGATGTGTTCTCCGCACGGGGAAGGAACCGGTTCCGTCACCGACCATGAGACGGTATTGGGCTGCGAGATGACGCCATGTGTGCTTGTCAAGGGTACCGGTTTCGGGCAGATCGCCTGCCTTTTGCAGCCAAAGCAGCGCGTTTGCCGTCGGCTCGTCGAGAGTACCGGTCACGAGCAATGTCGGCATATCGTAATAGAACCGAGACAGTGCCATGAGCATCCCCTGTACGAGGTAGACATGCAGATTTTTTGATCCGCGCTCAAGCACTTGATTGGGCTGCAGGATGATCTGCAGCGGCGCTGCCTCAGCTTGCAGAACAAGCGCATACTCGTAATCCTTTATCAATGCGTCCCAGGTTGCTTGGTCGGTTACGCCGTTTTCGGGAAGACCTTGAGACGCCTGATATTTTTTTACGGCTTCGTGCGTTTCCTTACCGTATATGCCGTCTCTGCCTAAGCCCTGCTCCGGCAATACGACCCGCAGCATGGTCTGTAAGTCATGAATGGGGGCAGGCACCGGTGTTTTTGCAAAACTCATGGAATCCCTCCTGTTATGAAAAATCCGTATCGCCTAAGCTGATCGTTTCCCCCGGGTATTTTGACAGCGGGACCGCCGGCTCTTTGATCAGTGTGATGGCGCGGCTATAAAGCGCGTTCCATGTCTGCGGACCGACGATGCCGTCCTCCGGAAGACCGGCAAAACGCTGAAACGCGCGCACCGCTTCCTGTGTTCGCGGTCCGAAAATGCCGTCTACCGCTACAGGCGGAATGGAGGAGACATACTCTGCCATTATGTTCAGCATATACTGAAGCTGACTGACCTTTTGTCCGCGGCTTCCGGATTGCAGGTTGTTCGGTGCTTGCCAGTTGATCGCATAGAAGGTCTGCCCCTGTGATTCCAGCTCGGCGAGATTGGTTACACCGACATACAGCCGCACAAGCTGGTACCATGTTGCTTCGCCGATAATTCCGTCGGATGTTAAATCGAAAATTTCCTGGAAATGTCGAACGGCAGCTTCCGTCAGCTCGCCGAAAATGCCGTCAGTTGCGACACGCGGGATCGCGGGATAGTTTTCCCCAACACGGTTCAGCATAACCTGCGCCTGAACGACACTCGGCCCCCGCGAGCCGACGCGCAGCGGAGTTCCGGGGTAGGAGGGGGTGTAGCCCCGCACGGGAGCATTATTGACAATTTCAATATTGTTGCCGTAGTAGTACCGCAGAATCTGCACGGAATTCAGCCCCTGCTGCGCCAAATTCTGGGAACCCCATTGACTCAGACCTTCGCAAGTGACGGTGGTTCCGTTACAGAATTTTGCAGCCAGCGGTTCGATAAAACCGATGCGGCGCAGGTAATCGGAAAATATCTTGTCGGTAATTCTTGAAACACTGTCAAAATAGCATCTGCCGTTGATAAATTTCTGGTCGATTGCGGTGGAAGATGTGATATCAAAATCGTAGCCGCGGCTGCGATAAAACTCCGTATAGACACGGTTGAGCGCAAAGGAGATGATCGCAAGAATATTCGCAGTCAGTGCGCTCTCGTCCCATGTCGGGTAGATTTCGCTTGAGGCAACATTTTTCACATAGTCCACAAACGGAACACGCACATTGGCGGCACTTGCGTCCGGTGCGCCGAGATGGACGGTGATGCTTTCCGGGATGTACGGAAGAATTTCCGGCATGGCTTATAACTCCTGCGGGGTGACATCCACAAGCTCGGTTGTGTTGAAGCTGCCGGGACTTTCCCCGAGCGGAAGCATCTCCACATTCAGCTCGCTGGTGATCCCTGCGAAAAGCTGCGCGTTTTCGATCAGCACGCGATCAAAACCAACCTTCTCAATCATGACATTTACCTTTGTAAAGGGAACGGCCTGCCCGGGAGTCAGGCTTTCGCTGCGATTCGGTGTGCTGATTTGGATTGGCGTGGTCTTGCCGCTCCGATCTGTGATGCGTGTTGCGATCAATCGTGCTCCGTTTGTACCTTCTTCCGTGACAGAAACCGTTGCGCCGACGACCGGAAGCTGCGCCGAAGATGTGTAAGTGCGAACAGTCAAATAACCGCCTTCTGCCATAAAGCACCTCCTTGCATGCCGCGACGATGAAACCGCCCGCAGGCGGTATTTCATCGGCGGTCACTGCATATAGTCTATGCGCAAGGGAGCGAAAAGGTGCGCAAAGCCTCAAAGATACTGCTTCATCTGATTGAAGTTTGCCTGCTCAGTCTGGAGAAGACGCTTCGAGAGCGTCGAGACCTTAGGGTCAAGAACACCCATGGTGCGGATGTTGTGCATACTCTTGATCATTCCGCGTGTGCTGCCTTGCAGCATCATTTCTGCGATCTTCGCTGTCGGATCAAGGCTGGTGCGCAAACGCATCTTTGCCGAGAGGGCAGAACCGAATTTCGCCATCGGATTAAGATTGCGGGCATGCTCTCCCCGTTCTTGTAAAAGCCGATCCGCTTCGGCATAGATTTGCTCATATTCATTGAGCTGTGCGCGCAGTACATTTCGAAAATCACGATTGACCGTTTCATTCATCACGGTTTTAATGCCGTTGCAGCCCATCTGTGTTGTGCGGCAGATCGAGTTGAGCATTGGAATATCGTTCTCCATTTCTATCACCTCAGGCTTAGGGTGGCGAGGAAGCGCGAAATTATACGGAATAATTCAAGAAGAAGAATTGACATTTTGTGTGAAGAACGATATAATAAAAAAGCATGATTGCTTCGACAAGGAAAAGGTAAAGGAGAATGTACTATGCATTACACAATGACGATTGCCGGCGTGACAAGAGATCTTCCCATTTGCAAGGTTTCGGACGACCTCTATATCGGTGCCTTCGTCATTTTCGGTGACGTTGAGCTAACGGTCGCAACTGCCGGCGCCCTGCTGAAAAAGGCTCCGGAATATGACTATATGATCTCTGCGGAGGCAAAGGGAATCCCGCTGATTCATGAAATGGCACGTCAGAGCGGGCAGAATAAATATTTTCTCGCGCGCAAGGCCCCGAAGCTCTACATGTCCGGTGTGTTTGATGTTGCGGTCAACTCCATCACTACCGCGAAGGAGCAGCATCTCTATCTTGACACGGCAGACGCAGAATTGATGCGCGGCAAGCGAATCCTGATCGTCGATGATGTCATTTCCACGGGAGAATCTCTTGCGGCAATCGAAAAGCTTGTGCTGGAAGCGGGCGGTATCGTTGCCGGACGAATGGCTATCCTTGCAGAGGGTGACGCGCAGGATCGAGGAGACATTATTTATTTGGAAAAGCTGCCTGTTTTTAATGCGGACGGAACGGTCAAAAACTGATAAATAAAGCTTTGCAGTGCCGTGGGTATTCCCGCGGCACTGCTTTTTTGCAAGCTGTTTACTTGCGGTTCTGGTTCTGCTGGTTCTGCTGATTCTGCTGATTCTGCTGGTTCTGCTGGTTCTGCTGATTCTGACGGTTGTTCTGATTCTGATTACGATTTTCCATATCCGTAACCTCCCAAAAGTCGTTTTGCGGTCTAAACCGCATCGGTAGTATACCCGCGCCGGGGTTATTTATCCTTCGGCTTAAAAATCAGACCTGCAAGCCAGCCGAAAAGAATCGCAGCGCCGACGCCGCCTGCCGCCGCAGTCAGTCCGCCCGTAAAAATGCCGAGGAACCCTTTTTCCTGCACGCCTTCCTTGACACCCTTGGCGAGTAGATTCCCAAAACCGGTTAAAGGAACGGTCGCACCCGCGCCTGCAAAGTCGACCAGCTTTGGATATAACCCGACCGCGCCGAGAATCACCCCGATGACAACGTAAGAAACCAAGATTCGCGCCGGGGTCAGCTTTGTCTTGTCGATCAGAAGCTGTCCAATCACGCAAAAAAGACCGCCGACCAAAAATGCTTTCAAATAGTCCATTGCTTCAGCTCCTTTCTGTTTCAATGGAGACTGCGTGACAGACCGCAGGAACGGATTCGCCCTGCTGCGTGGTAAGCGGCGACAGCAGCGCACCCGTGCCGCAGAAAAGCAGGCGAGTCAGCTCATGGCGGAGCATTTTTCCGAGCAAATGTCCGCACAGAACGCTTGCGCTGCAGCCGCAGCCGCTGCCGCCGCAATGGACATCCTGCTTTTCCAAATCAAAGATCATCATGCCGCAGTCCTGATAGCGTGTCCCAAGCCGTACGCCCTCACGGGAGAACAGCTCATTTACAATTTGATGCCCGAGCTTTCCTAGATCGCCCGTGACGATCAGGTCGTAGTCCTCCGGTGCGAGAGAAAGATCATCGAAATGTGCCCGCAGGGTTTCGAACGCCGCCGGTGCCATAGCTGCGCCCATATTATTGGCATCCTTAATGCCGCGGTCAACAATTGTGCCGATGGTCGCATTGCGCAAGAAGGGACCGTTACCCGTCTGACCGAGAATTACCGCCCCTGCGCCCGTTACCGTCCATTGCGCCGTCGGGGTGCGCTGCCCGCCGTAACCGAGCGGAAAGCGATACTGACGCTCAGAGGAGGCAAAATGCGACGAGGTGAGCGCCAACGCGCGTCTGCAAAAGCCTGCGCTGATGCTCATGCCTGCCAAAAGCAGACTCTCCGCCATTGTGGAGCAGGCACCATACAGTCCTAGTGTCGGTATTCCGTTTCCCCGCATGGAAAAACTGGAACCGACACATTGATTTAAAAGATCGCCGACAAAAGCAGCGTCTAAGTCCTTTTCCGTCATACCCGCCTTGTCCAGCGCAAGCTGCAGGGCGTTTTTTTGCATTTGCGTCTCTGCCTTCTCCCATGACTTTTCTCCGAAGGTTGTATCCTCAGAGACAATGTCAAAGCAATTCGCCAGCGGCCCCTGCGCCTCTTTTTTTCCTGCGACAGAGGCGAAGGACAGAATTGCGGGTCTGTGTAAAAACTCGATGCTTTGCTTTCCGCGATGAGCTGATTCCATAGTGTAGCCTCCCAAAAGTCTTGTGCTTAGTATGCGCAATGCCTGAAAAGCAATACCCCGCAGCGAAAAAAGATATTACATAGCGACCTGCAAATCGCTCAGAAGGCTCCGTGTCATAAAAAGAAAAGGAAAAATTTTTACAATCCGGCAAGATATTCTTGACAATCAGAAATAGAATTGCTATAGTGATATTAGAATGATTCTAAATTGTGACCGGGAATGACGAAAAATGACGAAGTATGAAAGAGCCATTTATGAGATCATCATTGCCTCTCATGCACATTTAACAGCCAATGAGGTATTTGAGAAGCTGAAGCTGCGGTATCCTGCGGTTGTTTTGGCGACGGTATATAACAATTTGAACAAGATTTGTGAATCCGGACTGATCCACAAGGTATCCGTGGAAGGAATGCCGGATCGGTATGACACAGTCAAAAAGCACGATCATCTGGTCTGCAAACAATGCGGGAGAATTTTGGATATTACCTTTGAGGATCTAACCGCACCGCTGCGGGAGCAGTTGGGAGAAGGCTTTTTATATTATGATCTGAAGGTATATTATCTCTGCCCGGAGTGCAGAAATAGAATGCATTGCGAAGAAATGTCCGATCATAACGGATAATTTTAATTAGGAGGATGTTAAAATGCTACAAGGGAAAACAGCAATTGTGACCGGCGGCACCCGAGGGATCGGGTTTGCCATTGTAAAAAAGTATTTAGAGAACGGAGCAAATGTGGCAATTGTCGGCTCACGCAAGGAATCGGTGGACAAGGCGCTCGAACAGCTACCCGACTATGCTGACCGTATTATGGGTATCTGGCCCGACCTGTGCGACCCTGATGCGGTGGCAGAGTCCTTTGCGGCGGTCAAGGAACGCTTCGGGAGGGTAGACATCCTTGCCAATAACGCAGGTGTCTCTTCCAGAACCAGTCTTTACGACTACACGGTGGAGGAATTCGACAAAATTGTGAACCTGAACCTGAAAGCGGTGTTTGTCTGCTCGCAGGCTGCGGCACGGATCATGAAGGAGCAGGGCGGCGGCGTGATTATCAGCACCAGCTCGATGGTCAGCCTGTACGGACAACCCTCCGGCTGCGCATATCCGACGACGAAGTTTGCGGTGAACGGTCTGACGAAATCTCTGGCAAGAGAACTGGCGAAGGATCATATTCGCGTCAATGCGGTAGCGCCCGGTGTGACCAAGACGGATATGATGGCGGCGCTGCCGCAGGAGCTTGTTGACAAAATCTCCGCCGGGATCCCGCTGGGACGGGTGGGCGAACCCGAGGACATTGCAAACGCGTATCTGTACTTGGCGAGCGATCTGGCAAGCTATGTTACCGGCGTGGTGCTGCATGTAGACGGCGCTGCCATGACTTGAGGAGGGAATTGGAATGGACAAGAAAACAATGTACAAGCTGACCTACGGCCTGTTTGTCCTTACTGCGCAGTCGGAGGGCAGAGACAGCGGCTGCATCATCAACACGGCGGGACAGGTCACGAGTGAGCCCAATCGGATCAGCATTGCCGTGAATAAGGCAAACTTTACCCATGATCTGATCAAGGCGAGCAAGAAGTTCAATGTCTCGATCCTGAGCGAGGAAGCCAAGTTTGAGACCTTCCGCCATTTCGGCTTCCAGGCGGGGAGAACGGTGGATAAGTTCGCGGATTACGCAGACTGCAAGCGCAGCGCCAACGGCCTTTATTATATCACTGCCGGCACGAACGGCTATATCAGCGCTACCGTCGAGCAGGAAATTGATTTGGGCACCCATACGCTGTTTATCGCCGCGGTGGACGATATGGAAATTCTGTCCGGCGCGCCCTCTGCAACCTATGCCTATTACCAGTCCGATATCAAGCCGAAGCCGGAAAAGCCTGCGCAGAAGGGGAAAACGCAGTGGCGCTGCACCGTCTGCGGTTATGTCTATGAGGGCGAGGAGCTGCCTGCGGATTTTGTCTGCCCGCTATGCAAGCATCCTGCCTCTGACTTCGAGAAGGTTCAATAATTATATTAAATAGATCAAGGAGGAAAAACCATGAAGTACCTTTGCAAAGTATGCGGAGAAATTTTTGAAGTGAAGGACGGCGAAACGCCGGTGTGCCCGCGCTGCCGCGCAACAGGGGAGAAGCTCGAGCCTGTCGTTGCGGAGCCGAAAAACAAGTACGCAGGCACGCAGACGGAAAAGAACCTGCACGCCGCGTTTGACGGCGAATCGGGCGCGAGAAACAAATACACTTATTTCGCCTCCGTTGCAAAAAAGGAAGGCTATGAGCAGATTTCCGCGCTGTTCCTCAAGACTGCCGAAAACGAGCGCGAGCACGCGAAGATGTGGTTGAAGGAACTAAACGGCATCGGCAATACCGCAGAGAATCTTCTTTCTGCCGCCGAGGGCGAAAACTACGAATGGACGGAAATGTACGACGGCTTCGCGAAAACCGCCGAGGCGGAGGGGTTCCCCGAACTGGCGGAAAAGTTCCGTATGGTAGGCGAGATTGAAAAGCACCATGAGGAGCGCTACCGTGCGCTGCTGCATAATGTCGAGTCTGCTGCCGTGTTTGAAAAGAGTGAGGTCAAGGTTTGGGAATGCCGCAACTGCGGTCATATCATCGTCGGCACCAAAGCCCCCGAAACCTGCCCCGTCTGCGCGCACCCGCAGAGCTATTTTGAAATCAGCGAAAAGAACTATTGATCCTATCCATAACAAAAGCTTCCGCTCCCCCAAAAAGGAGAGCGGAAGCTTTTGTGTTATTTAACCGACGATACGGTGTGCGCAGAGATAACGGTTGGCGTACCAGCTTACCGAAAGGTCGGTGATGACCACACCCGTCGAGGAGTTCTCGGCGTGGACGAATTGTCCGTTTCCGATGTACATACCGACATGGGAAGCTGTGCTGCCGTATCCGAAGTAGATGATGTCACCGGGACGCAAATCTTCGTATGCGACATTGTAGCCGTTTGCAAGCTGCGCGGTTGCGGTGCGGTTGATGCTGTAGCCGAACTGCGAGAATACATACTGCATAAAGCCGGAGCAGTCAAAGCCGGAAGGGGACGAGCCGCCGTAAACATAGGGATAACCGACGAACTGCTGCGCATATGTAGCGATCTGCTGTCCAAGATCCGTCGGCATCGAAGCGCTGCCGGAAGAAGTTCCGTTTGCGGAAGAAGTTGCTGCGAGACCCGCGTTATTTACGGGCTTTTCCAGCAGGCTGACCAGATCGCTGCGAATATAGCCGATCTGACCCTCATATCTAACCTTGTACCATCCGCTGTTGAAACCGAAGATCTCGACTTCTTCGCCCGCCTTGAGCTGATCCAGCATTGTGGTGCTTGTGGACGGACCGTTGCGCAGATTGACAAGACTTGCATCCACGGCACCTGTGCCTAGCTCCACATTTTCACGCGTCTTCACCGTCAGATAATCGCCATGCATATAGCCGATGTGCAGATTATAATTGACTAAGTACCAGTCATCGACCTGACGAATGACGACGACCGTGTCGCCCTTCTGCGCAACGGTAATAATATCGGCAGAAGTGGAGGGCTTCTCGCGCAGGCGCAAGCCGCCGCGTGCCTCAACGATGCCGATGCCGGTTTTCAGCTCCGTCGCAGAGGCGGAGGACGCCAGCGTGAACACGATGGACAGGGTGAATACAAGCAATACTATGAGTTTCAGATACCGTTTCATAATAACCTCCCGTGGTCTTTGCTTACTTTGCGTTCAATGCACGCTCGAGCCATACACAGCCAACATCCAAAGCCGTATAGAACCCGTCTTTTTCGCTTTTCTTCACAACGCGGTCACGCGCCTTGACATCCTGCGCCGTGCGCTGGAGCTGGACGGAAACCTTCGTTGCCAGATCAAGATCCTCTAATTTTTTGGATTCGAGGATCTGCAGCATGACAATATACTCGTCAGCCATTGAACCATAATAGATCAGATTGTCCTTTCGCATCAGGGGACGACCCTTGTACATCAGGACTTCATTTTTTTCGGACATAGATACCTCCAAAACAAAATGTAACCAGATTGTAACATATGGAAACGAATTTGTCAATAATAAATTTTCGCCGGAAACAATCGTGACAAAAACGATACGGTGCTGCAACCGGTCCAGGGTGTGCGATGCGGAGAAAAAATGGATGTTGTGGGACTTATGAAACGGAAAAAGACGGGGCTTTCGCAGACGCGAAAGCCCCGTTGCAGTGGATACTAATCGAAAAGATAGTGCCGCACAAGCTCTTGAAGAAGCTCATCGCGGTCAAGCTTACAGATGAGGCTGCGAGCGTTATTGTGATTGGTGATATAGGTCGGATCCTCGGAAAGAATATAACCGACGATCTGATTGATGGGGTTGTAGCCCTTTTCGGTGAGGGAACGGTAGACCTCGGTGAGAATCTGCTTCATTTCCTCGTTGGTATCTACGGGTACGGTAAATTTAATGGTGTTGTGATCCAAAACGCCCGCCTCCTTTGCCTGTTTTCTCTATCATATACCAATTTACCGATAAAGTAAAGAAAAAACCATGAACATTTTGGAAACAATGCGGTTACCGCAGTATATCTCGGCAGTTCTTGCGCAGCTGGTAGTTCCTGCACGAGATTGCCGCGTCGCTGCGCTCCTCGCAATGACATGGATGGGCAGCGTGTACGCACTTGGTTGTTCCTGCACCGACGCGGCCTGCGTTAGCGGAGCTTTGCGCCGAGTTCGCTTTCGAGGGCTTTGAGGACGGCGGAGATCACGCCGTCAGAGTCTGCGTCGGTCAGGGTGCGATCATCGGCGCGGAGGGTCAGGCTGAATGCCGTGCTCTTCTTGCCGTCTTCGATGCCCTTGCCGCGGTAGATATCGAACAGCCGCACCTCACGCAGCAGCTTGCCGCCCGCTTTTTGGATGCATGCGGTCAATTCCGCAACGGTCAGCGCTTCGTCGCAAACGACGGCGATATCACGGCTGACGGCGGGATATTTGGGCAGGGGAACGTAGGTGCTTGCGGGTGCGAGCAGAGCGGAAAGCGCGGTGAAGTCCAGCTCTGCGGCGTAGATATCCGCGTCAATGCCGTAATTCTTCGCAACGAGCGGATGCACCTGACCAAAGACGCCGATCTCGCCGCCGTCCACTGTGATTTTCGCGCAGCGTCCGGGATGGTAAGAGGGGTTGTCCTTTACCGCAGTATATGCGGCGGGGCGCACATTCATTCCGCGCAGGATCGCCTCGATCTCGCCCTTGAGGGAGAAGAAGTCCTCGCCCTCGCCGTAGGTGCCGAGCAGCAGGTGCTTCGGTTCCTCCGGCAGTGTCTGCCCTTCCTTCGGGAGGTAGACCTTTGCCAGCTCATAGAGCTTGACCGCGCTGTTGTGGTAAGCGTTGTTGCGGGCAAGGATGGAGAGCATGGAGGGAAGCGCGATTGTGCGCATGATGGAAGCGTCCTCGCCCAAGGGATTCTGAATGCGCATTGCCTTGCGCAGCGGGGAATCGGCGGGCAGACGAATCATGTCAAAGTAAGACGGAGAGACAAAGGAATAGGTCAGAATCTCGCTGTAGCCGAGGCTGCGGCAGAGCGCACCGGTACGGTTTTCCAGCACCATCGTGCCGGTGTAACCGCCCTCGGCAGTTTCGCTGCGGAACGCGGTGGTCGGGATCTCGTTGTAACCGTAAAGGCGGGCGACCTCCTCGGCAATATCCGCCGTCTGCACAAGGTCAGGACGGAAGGAGGGGACAAGGATTGTGCCGTTTTCCACGGGAATTTCCAGACGGCGCAGATATTCTACCATATCCGCCTCGGAAATATCCGTGCCAAGCAGGGCGTTGATGCGTGCAGGCTCCAAGGGCAGGGTGCGTGGCTGCGGAATCTCGTTGAGCACGTCGATCATGCCGTCCATGACCTCGCCAGCGCCGAGCAGCTCCACCAGCTCACAGGCGCGGTTGACGGCGGGAACGGTCAGCAGGGGGTCGATGTTCTTTTCGAATTTACCGGATGCCTCCGTGCGCATGCCGAGGGCAAGGGCGGTCTGACGAATAGAGGTGCCGTTGAAGTTTGCGGATTCAAAAACGACATCCACGGTGTCTGCGACGATCTCACTGTTTTCGCCGCCCATGATGCCTGCTAAACCGATAGGCTTTTCGCCGTCGGCAATGACGAGCATACCCGGCGTGAGCGGACGGACGGTACCGTCAAGGGTGGTCAGTGTTTCGCCCTCCTCGCTTCTGCGGACGACGATCTTGCCGGAGCCGACATACCGGTAATCAAAGGCATGCATCGGCTGACCGTATTCGAGCATGACATAGTTTGTGATATCGACGATATTGTTGATCGGGCGCACGCCGTTGGCTCGCAGACGCTGGCGCAGCCACTTGGGAGACGGCGCGATCTTGACATTGCGCACCATACGCGCTGTGTAGCGGCGGCAGAGATCGTCGGCAGGAACCTCCACATCCAGCAGGTCGGTCAAAGTTCCTGCGGCGCCGCCCTTGACGACCGGCTTATGATGGCGCATCGGGCGGTCAAACGCGGCGGCTGCTTCTCGAGCAAGACCGATGATGGAGTAGCAGTCCGGACGGTTGTTGGTGATCTCAAAATCCACGATCGTGTCGTCGTTGCCGATGACGGCGTTGATATTGTCCCCGGGCTTGCAGTCCTCCTGCAAAATCCAAATGCCGTCCTCAATGGCATAGGGGACATCGTTGAGGGTCAGCCCCAGCTCCTTGATGGAGCAGAGCATGCCGTTCGACACCTCGCCGCGCAGCTTGCCCTTTGTGATGTGAATGCCACCGGGCAGGTAGGAATTATGCAGAGCGGCGGGGACAAGGTCGCCTTCGCAGACATTCTGCGCACCGGTGACGATCTGCACCGGCTCTTCCTTGCCGACATCGACCTGACAGACCCACATGTGATCGGAATTGGTATGGCGCACGATGGAGACGATCTTGCCGACAACGACATTCCTGATTTCCGCGTCCATGCGCTCATAGGTCTCGACCTTCTGCCCGGCAACGGTCAGAGTTTCCACAAATTCCTTGTCGGAAATATCCGAGAGGTCAACAAAGTCCTCATTGAGCCATTTTCTGTTCAGTTTCATTGCTGTACCTCCTTAAAATTGCGACAGGAAACGGATATCGTTGTCGAAGATCAGGCGCAGGTCGTTGAAACGCAGGCGTCCCATTGCCATGCGCTCGAGGCCGATGCCGAAGGCAAAGCCGGAATACTTTTTCGAATCAATGCCGCAGCCCTCCAAAACCTTCGGATGCACCATGCCTGCGCCCAGCAGCTCGATCCAGCCCTCGCCGTGGCAGGTGGAGCAGACCTGACCCGCGACCTCGCCCGCGCCGCGGCACTTGAAGCACTGCATATCGACCTCGCAGCTCGGCTCGGTGAAGGGGAAGTGGTGCGGACGGAAACGAACGACCGCGTCCTCGCCGTAGAGGCGCTTGATGAGAGTCTCCAGCGCACCCTTGAGGTCGCCCATCGTGATGCCCTCATCGACGACCAAACCCTCGATCTGGTGGAACATGGGGGAGTGCGTTGCGTCCGCCTCGTCCTTACGGAAAACACGACCGGGCGCTAAAATGCGGATGGGCGGCTGCTGATTTTCCATCACGCGGATCTGCATAGGGCTGGTCTGTGTGCGGAGCAGGACGCTGTCGTCATCGTCAAAATAGAAGGTGTCGGAGCGGTCGCGGGAGGGATGCCCCTCTTCAATATTAAGGCGGGTGAAATTATAGGCTGCCTCCTCGACCTCGGGGCCGTCCACAATGGTATAGCCCATGCCGATAAAGATCTCCTTGACCTCCTGCAGCACCTTGTTCATCGGGTGCTGGTGTCCCATAGAGAATTCTTTGCCGGGAATGGTGACATCGACTGCTTCGGCGGCGAGACGGGCTTCCAAGGCGTTTGCCTCCAGCTCCTTCTTGCGTGTTTCCAGCTCCGCCTCCAGTTCGGCGCGGATGGTGTTTGCAAGCTGTCCCATGACGGGGCGCTCCTCGGCGGAGAGCTTGCCCATCTGCTTCAGCATGGCGGTCAACTCGCCCTTCTTGCCCAGGACGCGCACACGCACGGCATCCAGCGCAGCAGTATCCTGCGCGGCGTGCATTGCTTCCAGCGCTTGCTGCTTGATTCTTTCGAGTTCTTCTCTCATATTGTTTCTCCTTCTTTGGTGAAATCACAAAAATAAAAGCCCTTCGCCCGAAAGGGGACGAAAGACCATGCTTCCGCGGTACCACCCGCAATTCGCCGCAAAGAAACGACGCGCTCTTACCGATAACGGGGTAAACCGTTTCGACCTACAGGCGGACGCGTTCAGCCGAAAGCTCACGGGGGAAAGCCGCATCTGTCTGCGGTAGGCGCTTTCCAGCGACGCGCCCTCTCTGCAACCGCGTTACGACAGCCGACAGCCCGATCATAGCTGTTCCGTATTCTCCCCGATTTTAGCACAGATTCGGGAAAGATGCAAGCAAAGATTTGACTATTTTTTGGATTTCATTATAATATAGGCAGAAACCAAACGGAACGGGGGAGAAACCATGGCAAAGGTCAAAACCTATCGCGTATGGGAGACGATCGGCGGCACGGACATCAGCGCGTGGCTGCCACGGAGACCGAGGAATGCTCATAAGGGGGACTTCGGGCGCGTTCTGCTTTTATGCGGCGCGGTCGGTTATACCGGCGCTCCCGCGCTTGCCGCAACGGCAGCGGTGCGGTCGGGCGCGGGACTGGTGTTTACAGGCGTGCCGCAGACGGTTTACCCAATCATTGCAGGTCGTCTGCTTGAACCGATGGTCTTTCCGCTGCCCGATGCGGACGGTATGCTCTCGGAACAGGCGATACCAGAAATTTTAAACCGCTTAAAGACCTGCGACGCGTGCTTGATCGGTTGCGGATTGGGCAGAAGCGAGGGCGTTCGGCGTGTTGTGGAGGCAGTGCTGTCTGAGGCGGTCTGCCCGGTCGTTGTGGACGCTGATGGCATAAATGCGCTGGAGCGGCATATAGATGTATTGCGCGGCGCGGCTTGTCCCGTCGTTTTGACGCCCCACGACGGCGAATATGCCCGTCTGATGGGACAGAAGCCGACGGAGGATCGCCGCAAAGCAGCGTGGAAGCTGCATGAGGCGACGGGCGCGACCGTTTTGCTCAAGGGACATCGGACGCTGATCTGCGGAGACGGCGGCTGCTATGTCAACCGCTGCGGCAATCCCGGCTTGGCAACCGGCGGCAGCGGCGATGTGTTGGCGGGAATCCTTGTCTCCCTTTTGGGGCAGGGCTTACCGCCGACGCAGGCGGCTGCCGCTGCAGCATGGCTGCACGGAATGTCCGCGGATATCTGCGCAGAGCACTTGGGCGAATACGGTCTGCTGCCCTCGGATCTGCTGCACATGCTGCCGCGACTACTCAAATAGGGAAGTGATAGCCTTGCGGCGAATCTTTTTCGGCACTTTACTCTGCTTGCTGCTGTGCCTGAGCGCTTGCGGCGGCGAGGAAAACGCGGTGTCACCGGCAATTGAATTCCGCGCAGCTTTGGTGCAGGCGAACGGATGTAGCTTTCAGGCGGAGATCGAGGCGGACTTCGGGGACTATACGCAGCGCTTTACGGTTGTCTGCGAGACTGCAACGGACGGCACAGCGAAGCTGACGCTCCTTGCGCCGGAGACGATTGCCGGAATTACCGCAACCGTCTCAGACAGCGGCGGAAAAATCACCTACGACGGTATGGCGGCGGAATTCGGTCTGCTCGCGAACGGAGAGGTTGCCCCCGCTGCAGCGCCTGCGCTGACGGCGCAGTGCTGGACTTCGGAGTATATTGCCTCAGCCGGCTACGAGGAGGGGCTGTGCCGCGTGACCTACGAAAAAGGGTTTGAAGAAAAAACGCTAATAGTGGACACTTGGTTTGAAAATGATGTTCCAATTTATGCCGAGATGTGCTATAATAATCAGCGGATCCTCAGACTAACGATTTCTGATTTTCATTTTAACTGACAGAAGGAACAATATGGATTACTTAAAGCGAACTTGGGCGGATATTTCGCTCGATCATTTAAGCCACAATTATCATGCGCTGCGGGAAAAACTTCCTTCCTCGTGCCGCTTCCTCGGGGTAGTGAAGGCGGACGCTTACGGACACGGCGCAGTGCCAATCAGCCGCTACCTGACGGAGCTGGGCGCGGAATACCTCGCGGTTTCCAATATTGAAGAGGCGGTGCAGCTGCGCAGAGGCGGCATTCGCGGTCCGATCCTCATTTTGGGCTATACACCGCCCAAGCATGCGGAGGACTTAGCAAAAATGGGTCTGCGACAGGAGATCCACAACCTCGAATATGCTCGTATGCTCAATGAAAAGCTGGAGGGTACCTCTTTGCGCATCCGCGTGCATATCAAGCTGGACACGGGCATGTCGCGTCTCGGCTTCTTTGCCTACAATTGCGAGCGCACGGTGACGGAGCTGCAAGAGGTCGCCGCGATGAATCATTTGCTGATCGAGGGCATCTTTACGCATTTTCCCGTTGCGGACTCCGTTGACGGCGCGGACGAAAACTTTACCCGCACGCAATTTGAGCGCTTCCGCAAGATGCTTTCGGCACTGAAAGGCGTCGGCATTGAGCCGCAGATTCGCCACTGCTGCAACAGCGGCGCAAGCGTGCTCTATCCCGAATTTGCGCTGGACATGATCCGTCCCGGCATTGCGACCTACGGCGTGCTGCCTTCTTCCGATTTGCGCGGCATGATTGACCTGAAGCCTGTGATGCAGCTTCGCTCGACAATCTTCCAGATCCGAGATTTCGAGCCGAACATCACCGTCAGCTACGGCAGGACTTACACGACCTCCGAACCGGAGCGAATTGCCGTCGTGGGCATCGGCTACGCGGACGGGCTTTCCAGAAGCTTTTCCAACAATATCTCCTTCCTGCTGCATGGCAAGCGCGTTCCGCAGATCGGACGCATCTGCATGGATATGTGCATGGTTGATATTTCGCGTGTACCTGAGGCGCAGGTCGGGGATACCGTGACGATTTTCGGCACAGACGGGGACGATACGATTGAGGTGGACAGTCTTTCCTGCCGTCTGAACACGATCCCGTATGAAATTCTTTGCGGCATTAACAAGCGCATTCCGCGCGTTTATCTTGACGGAGAAAATGAGACGGAGATCCTGCAATATATTGTTTGAAACGACATAGAATGAAGCGGAGTTCCGCTGAATAAATTTTGCTTCTGCGTGGGAGAATAAGGATACCGCGGTTACATAGAGGGCTATGCGGCCGCGGAGACGAATTACGGAGCGTGAAGCAAATGGATACAACCGTAAAGAGGGGCGACATTTTCTACGCGGACCTCAGTCCTGTGGTCGGCAGCGAGCAGGGCGGCACAAGACCCGTCCTCATCGTGCAGAACGACACGGGCAATAAGCATTCTCCCACTGTCATAGCTGCGGCAATCACCAGTCAGACCAACAAAGCAAAGCTCCCGACGCATATCGAGCTGACGGGCGGAAGCGTCGGTCTGAGTAAGGACTCCGTAGTGCTGCTCGAGCAGATCCGCACCATAGACAAGCGGCGTCTGCGCGAACACATGGGACGGCTGGACGAAAGCATGATGAATCGCGTGGATAATGCAATCGCAGTCAGTTTCGGACTGCCGAAGGTATAACGGACGATCCCTCTCGCATAGACTGTGCGGGAGGGATTCTGCTATGGAACTGGCAATTACGGAACACGGCGAGCGGATCGGCTCGCTGACAATGGAGCAAGACGGGCTGTTTTGGAATTTTGTTTGCAGCATAGGTTCGGAACGGGAACAACTTCGCCGCATTTTCGTCTTACATCAATGGAACGTGGAATACCTTGGGATTCCCGATGAAAAAGGAACGCTGGAAGCAAGAATTCCGCGAAGCCATCTGCCGCATGGTGCAGAAGCAGCCCTTGCGGTCAGACACCCGCGCGGGTCGTGGCTGCCATGGTGCGGTCTGCTGGAGGGGATCTCCGTCGCAGAGGCATTCTTCCGCAAGGACGGTACTACGATCGAGCTGGCGCTTCTGCCGCAGGAGGCACTGAAATTTCCCGCATGGGCGGAGGATATGAAAACACAAGAGGTGTACGGAATGCAGACGGCAGTACTGAAGCTTGCGCATGACGGGCACCTACCTCAGAAAGAGAATGGAGGAATTACAGATGAAAAAGCTGAAGAAATGGATCGCCCTGTGTCTGACGCTGTGTTGCCTGATGACGCTCCTGCCGACGACGACGGCTTCGGCGGCGAATGGGCAGAAGAAGCTGATCGCCCTGACCTTTGACGACGGACCGGGACCTTATACCAACCGCCTGCTCGACGGACTGGTCGAACGAAATGTGCATGCAACCTTTTTTGTACTCGGAATGCGCGCAGAAGAGTATGACGAGACGACGCGCCGCATTTATGCCGAAGGTCATCAGGTCGCGCAACACAGCTACAACCACCCAACCCTGACCACGCAAACGGACCAAGAGGTGCGTTGGCAGATCAATCATACGAAGGAAATCCTGAATGATGTGCTGAAGCAGGATTTTACATATCTTGTCCGTCCACCCTACGGCGATTGTAATTCCCGCGTTCTGTCACTACTGGAGGCACCTGCGATTTTTTGGTCGATCGATCCGGTAGACTGGCGTGATCGCAACGCAGTTACCGTCAGAGACAGAATTGTTTCCAATGCGTATGACGGCGCGATCATCCTCTGCCACGACATTTATTCTACCACAGTTGATGGCGCGCTGATGGCAATTGATACGCTGAAGGCTGAGGGCTATGAGTTTGTAACGGTCAATGAGCTGTTCCGACGCAGAGGAGTGACGCCGCAAGACGGTGATCGTTATTCTTCCTGCAAGCCGACGGGAACGCAGACGGAAGCCGTTTCCGCACCGACGGTCAGCGCGGAGCTGATTGACGGCAGGATGAAGGTGAAGCTGACGGCAGATCCCGGCGCTGCAATCTATTATACTTTGGACGGCTCGGAACCTGCATTCTACGGCACAAGGTACACGGAACCGTTCTCCTATCCGGCAGAGGCAACGCTTAAGGCATGCGCCGCGTATGATTTAAACGGCAGCCGCAGCGAAACGATCGCAAAAAAGCTGGATACATTGGGAATTGACCCGACTGTGTGTGTGCAGGACGGTAAGCTCGTTTTTACCAACCAAAACGAGAATGCGGGTGTGTATTATACAACGGACGGAACAGAACCGACGACAAACAGCCGGTGCTATACGGTGCCGTTTGCCTGCTATGATGGCGTGCTTCGCTTCTGCGCCCTGGGTGAGAATGTCAGCACTGCGACGCAGACGATCTATGTAACGGCAAAGGGAAATCTCTTCTGGGATGTTCCGAATACGAGCTGGTATTTTCATAACGTTGACACTGCCGTAGCGCTCGGTATTTTCAACGGGACGGGAACCTACCGCTTTGAGCCGGATACCGGATTGACCCGCGCGATGTTTGTTACGACGCTGTATCGCCTGGTAAAGGAAAAGGGAATGGATGTGTCCATCAAGGGAACTGCGTCCTTTTCTGATGTTCCTGCCGGACAATGGTACACGGACGCGGCGATATGGGCGTCTGAAAACGGCGTTGTTCTCGGCTATGAGGATGGGACCTTCCGACCGGAGCGCAGCATTTCGAGAGAGGAAATGTGCGCGATCCTCGACCGACTGCTGATGCTGCTGGAAGTAAAAACGGAGGGTACGCCGATGAGCTTTGCGGATGCGGGCAGTATTTCCGACTGGGCAAAAGACAGCGTGGCGCGTATGTCCGCCTGCGGTCTGATCAAAGGGCAGGGAAATAACTGCTTTGCCCCGAAAGCGACCTCAACACGAGCCGAAGCCGCAACCGTACTGCTCCGCCTCTATGATCTGATCGGATAAAAACTGAGTAATTTCCTGCACGAGATTGCCACGCCTCGTTCCTCGGCTCGCAATGACAAATGAGGGCAGCCTGACCGTGTCATTGCGGCAGCGCAGCGACGTTGCAACCTCTTCCTGTATCCCAATGTAGTTCGGAGATATGTCCCCGGTCTACAGAAAGGCGCTCCCTTTATTATTCTATTGCTGCGCGGAGGGTTTCTATAAAGGCTTGGGTCATGCGGCACATGTATTCGGGTTTGCCGGAAAAGCTTCCGGTCTCGGCGTGATTTACCGCCGCTGCCTCGGGGGCGAAGACGGGCAGCAGCCCGAGCAGCATGCTGAGCGCCAGCAAGAGGGAAAGCATACATTTTAAGAGTCTTCCATTCATTTTTAGTCTATCCTTTCTGTGATTGCAGAGTGGTGCGGTTTATATAGAGGGCGGATGTTCCTCCCGATCAAAGGTTTCGTCAGGTAGAGCTCGTGTTCAGGCGATCGGCATGATGCGAACGATTTCGGCTGTTTCGCTGCAATGCGCCGCCGTGATCTCTGTGGTGCTCCGGGGAGGAAGCTCCTCGATCTGCGAGCGGTAGGTGATCCCGCCGAGATAATTGCCGTCTTCATAAACGGTTTTATAATAAATGTATCCGGTAAACGCCTCCTTCTCGGAATGGTTCTCCACCAAAACGGTACCGTTCATCGGCTTGGCTAAGATTTCGGCGGACGCTTCCGGTGTGCAGAAGGTGGTGGTGCCGCCCTTCAGGACGAAGCTTGCACCGCTGCTGATCTGCAGGACCTCCCGCGCCATGACCCATGCACCTCTTTGGGGAGGCAGATTCGTAACGGTAAAGGTTGCAGGCTCGCCGTCGATCTCAAAGGAAACGGATGCATACTCCAAGTAACGCTCACCGGTGTTCACGACCAGGACGATTGCGACATCCTCCACCGGGTCGTCGCTGCCGTCCTTAACATAAGCGCCGGAGTATCTGCCGAAGGAGGTGAAGCGAAGCCCTTCCGGTTCTACGGGGTTGTTCTGTTCCGTCGGCATATCAGCAACCCAAGGCTCGTCCGTCGGCGCCGGGTAGGTCGGCTGAGCGCCTTGGCTGCCGTAGGTTCCGGAAGGTGAGTCATTTGTGGTGCCCCCAGCGTTTTCATTACTGTTTTCGGAATTGGGAGCGGTTTGCCCCGCAGCGTCGCCGGTTTGCGTTGCAGCCTCCTCCGAATGCGCTCGAGGCTCAGAGGAGGATGTAGTGCCTTCCTGCACTGCAGGCGGCGCGTTCTGCGTCTTACATCCGACAAGAAGCAGAATAAGGAACAGTAAGAGAATAGAATTAAGTCGCTTCATATTCCAAAACTCCATCTTATACAGTTTTCCCCTATTTTGTATATTCATGTTGATTATAGTCGATTAACTGCTAATTGTCATCAACATACTGAATATTATTTTCTCACAATACATTTTTCCAGTCGGAACGGTACGCACCTGCCGGATCGGAACAAAGGCTTAAAAATAGCTGCAGGAAGACCGAACCGACTTGACAAATGAAGCAAGCTTCGTGATAATAGAATTAGGTGCTTTGCAAAGAGGAGAATTAAACCGCAGGAAAGGGGTGGCATCCGTGCGCAACAGCAGAAAAACGATTGTGTTGAACTGTGTCTGTTTAATGCTTGTGCTGCTGTCCGGACCGGTGCGCTTTGCGTTGCGGGGGCAGGATCGATTCGGTGCCAATCTTCTCATCTACACATTGTTTGCTTTCGCTGCACTGATTTGGGCAACGCAGCTTCAGCGGCGGATCGTGCACTCGGAAATTCGAAAAAATCTGATCGCGGTTGCGGTTTTTGTGATCCTGTGGATGCTGCTGCGGACGATCAAATATGTGTTTACCGGCGACGATTCCATTGCGGCGCGGTACTGTTGGTATTTATACTATCTGCCGCAGACCTTTATCCTGCTGCCGATGTTCTTCTCCGTGCTGTATATCGGCAGACCGGCGGAGCAGACGATCAGCCGCCGCTGGAGGCTTCTGTATCTGCCTGCCACCGTTATTGTTCTCGCCATCGTTACAAACGATTTTCATCAGCTTGCCTTTCGTTTCCCCAACGGTGTGCCTACGGAAGAGGACTACAGCCACGGGGTGTTTTACTTTGTGTCGATGGCGTGGATGCTCGTGCTGTTCGCGGCGATGCTCGTGGTTTCGCTCCACCGCTGTGCCGTGTACGGTAACCGAAAAAAGATATGGATACCGCTGATGCCGCTGGTGATGGGGGCAGTCTGCGTGATTTGCTTTTTTGTATGGCCCGACACCGGTATTTTGGCTTTGTATAAGGTTCCGGAAATTATATGCGTGGTTTACTGCGCGTTTATGGAATGTCTGATCGTAGCGGGGCTGCTTCCCTCGAATGACAGCTATGACGCGCTGTGGAATGCGTCCTCGATCGGCGCGGGGGTCATGGACCGCAGCGGCGCGATTCGTTACAGCGCTGCGCAGCAGATCGCCGTGACTCCTGCGCAGGTGCGTACAGCCACGCAAGAGGAGGTCTTGCTGGAGGACGGAAGCTCCGTGCTGCGCAGCCAGGAGATCAGCGGGGGATTCGGCTTCTGGACAAAGGATATCTCCGAGATCTCACGCCTGAACCACGCCCTCGCAGAGATCGGAGACGTGCTGGCTGAGGAGAACGGCATGCTCGATGCGGAGAATAAGCTTGCACACGAGCGCGTCCGCGTCGAACAGCAGAACCGTCTTTATGACAGCATTGCAAAAAGCCTCCGCCCGCAGCTCGAACGGCTCGCTGCGCTGCTGGAGGCTCTGCCCCGGGAGGAAGCGGCGTTTGCAAAGACGATGAAATATGCCTGCATTCTGAACACATATATTAAGCGACACTCGAACCTGCAACTCCTGCTGCACCAGCGGGGAAGCATCGAAAGCGCAGAGCTGCGGCTGGCGCTTGAGGAATCTGTGGAATACCTTCGCTTATACGGCATACAGGCGAACGCCGTTTTCTCGGGCGGCGGCTTACTTGGCGGCGAATCCGTCCTGCTCGCCTATGCGCTGTTCGAGGAAGCCATAGAGTCAGCGATCCCCGGCGCAAACGCTGTGCTTGTATCGTTCTCCGTGTTTGATGGAGAGCTGACGCTGCGCGTGGAGCTGAATGCGCCGAAAAACTGCCTGCCGAAGGACACGCTGCATCACGAGATCACCGCGCAGGGCGGCACATTGGAAATTGAATCGGAGGATACGACGGAATATATCTGCCTCCGTTTGCCTGAGGGAGGTGCGGAGAAATGACGCGTTTTGCCGCCCTTTCCTTATCCGTGCAGGGGCTTTTCGGGGTCTTGGCGCTGCTGCTGGTCACGGGTGCCGTTTATCTTCTTGTGTCCTTTTGCACGGCAAAGATCAAAGGGGTGAGATCATGTGCGGCTGCTGCCGTGACCCTGGCGGCTTATCTGCTGCTGCAAGCCATCGGCGATGCCTGCAACTGTCGGGCGCTCGCCGTTGCGTCGGCGTACCTCGGAAGAATTGCAGACGAGCTGCCCGCCATCGTTATAGCGCTGCTGCTGCTTCTGCTTACCGCTGCGGAGACGCTTCTTCTGCGTGATTTGAAGCGGCAGAAAACAACGATATTGACGCCCATGTATGCGAAGGAAAGCCTCGACGCCCTTCCGGACGGAATATGCTTTTTTCATGCGGACGGACACCCGCTTTTGGTCAACGCGCAAATGAACCGCATCTGTGCGGAGCTTTTTGGGCAGACGTTGCTGAATGCAGCCGTTGTTTGGGACAGCTTGCAGAGCGAAAAGGGAAATGCTGTCTTTCTTCGCTCCGCACCGACCGTGCTTCTGCAAACGAAGGATGGGAAGGTCTGGGATCTTCACATCAGAACGCTCATGGTTCGGCGCGCTGAGATACGGGAACTGATCGCCTATGATGTGACCACGCAGTACCGGCTTTCCCGGGAGCTGGATGCCCGCAACGACAGCCTTCGTCGCGTGAATGAGCGCCTGCGTCGATTCAGCCGTGAGGTTGAGAGAAGCACGAAGGAGAGCGAGATACTCTCTGCCAAGATGCGGGTGCATGACAATGTGGGATGTTCCCTGCTTGCGTTCCGATCCTATTTGGAGCAGCCGGAAGGGGAGCGCGACCGGGATAACCTCCTGCTTTTATGGCGGCAGACCGTGGCGATCGTGAAAAATGAAGCGCTACCCGTTAAACAAAGCAGTGATTGGGAGCTGCTTTGCAAGGCAGCGCGATCGGTCAATGTGCAGATCGTGCAAGACGGGCGGCTGCCGGAGAATGGCAGCGAGAGAGCGGTGATCATTGCGGCTGTGCATGAGTGCCTGACAAACACCGTGAAGCACGCAAAGGGGAATGAATTGTACTTGAAGCTCAGTTCGAGCGAAACCGTACTTGCTGCGCAGCTGAGCAACAACGGTCTTCCGCCTGCCGGGGCGATATGCGAGACCGGCGGTCTGCTAAATCTGCGCCGCAAGGTCGAAGCGGCAGGCGGAACCATGAAAACGGAAGCAGCGCCGCGCTTTCTGCTGCGGATCGAGCTGCCCGGAGGAGCAGGTTGAAATGACAAAGACAAAAGTGATGATCGTTGACGATCAATTGATATCGAGGCAGCTTTTTGAGCTGCTTGTAAATTCATCAGATGCATATGAGCTGGCATATTCCGTTGAATCGGCAGCGTTTGCGGATGCATATGTATTGAAGCATACCGTTGACCTTGTTTTAATGGACATTCTGATGTCGGACGGCTCAAACGGTCTGGAAGCGGCGGCAAGAATCAAAAAGAATTGCCCCGAGGTAAAGATCATTGCAGTGACCTCCATGCCGGAGGCTTCATGGCTGAAAAAAGCCCGTGAGATCGGAATTGAAAGCTTTTGGTACAAGGAGACCTCCAAGGAAACGATCCTGCAGGTGATGGATCGAACCATGGCAGGGGAGTGCGTCTATCCGGACAGCGCTCCTTCGGTGAAGCTCGGTCTTGCGTGCAGCGTGGAATTTACGGAACGGGAGTTGGAGGTCCTTCGGATCATGACCACGGGTGTTTCCAATGCCGCCATTGCGAGGCAACTCTCTATTTCCGAGAGCACCGTGAAGAATCACATCCATCATATGTTGGAAAAAACCGGCTGCGAAAGCCGCACGGCGCTTGCCATCCAAGCAAGAGTCAGCGGTATCGTGATCAGCTTGGAGCCATGTGTCGAATAGCGGTGTTTTTTAGTGTGCGTGCGCAAGATCGCCACATCGCTGCGCTCTTCACAATGACAAATGAGGGTTGACTTCTCTGTCATTGCGAGGCGCTTGCGCCGTGGCAATCTCTATCTTCTATAGATCTTTCGATTCATGCAGGAATAGAATAATGCTGTATAATAATATAATGGTTTTTAATACTCAACTATTTTGCCGGACGGGATACGATTCCGCGGCGGTGCGGAGGTTTATCATGAAGCGCTATGCAGCCCTTTTACTGTGCGTACTTCTGCTGCTCTCCGTTTGCGGCTGTGAAAGTGCGCAGAAGGCACAGCCGATCACACTGACCATTTGGCATGTTTACGGCGGACAGACGGACTCTCCGCTAAATGATCTGATTGCGGAATTTAACCAAACCGTTGGTAAGGAACACAATATTAAGATTCAAGTGACCTCCGTAACCAACACAAATACCATTCACGAGTCTGTATTGTCGGCTGCCAACAACGACCCGGGTGCGGCAGAGCTGCCCGATATGTTCATCTCCTATCCGAAGACGGTACTTGCCATGCCGGACGAGAGCAAACTCGTGGATTACCGTGATTATTTCTCAGAAGAGGAGTTGTCCGCATTTATTCCCACCTTTCTCGAAGAGGGCACGATCCATGACCGTCTCACCATCCTCCCGGTCGCAAAATCGACGGAGATCCTGTTTATCAACAAAACGCTGTTTGACCGTTTTGCAGAAGATACCGGAGCTACGGTAGAGGATCTTGACACCTGGGAAGGTCTCTTTCAAACGGCTGCGAACTACTCCGAGTGGAGCGGCGGAAAGACCTTCTTTGTCCACGACTATCATTTTAATTATTTTCAGGTCGGCGTAGAGGCTTTGGGCGAGTCCTTCTTTGATGAGGACGGCATTGTGTTCGGTCCTGCGTTCGCAAAGGCTTGGCATCCCTACGCCGAGGCAGCACTGCAAGGCGGTGTGTGGCTCTATGACGGTTACGCGACGGAGCCGCTGCGCACGGGTGATGCGGTAGTCTCCGTTGCCTCCTCTGCAAGCGTCCTTTACTACTCCGACATTGTGACATATCCGGACAACACCTCCGAGGCGGTCGAGTATCTTGCTCGCCCGTGCCCGATTTTTGAAGGCGGCGAGAAGCTCGTCATGCAGCGCGGCGCAGGGATCTGCACGGTGAGATCCACGCCGGAGCGAGAGAAGGCGGCAATGGTTTTCCTAAAGTGGCTGACCGCGCCGGAGCAAAATGTCGAGCTGGTGACCCGCTTGGGCTATATGCCCGTGACGCAGGAGGCGTTTGATACTTATCTTCCGCAGGCAATCGAAAGGTTAGAGAATCCGAAATACAGGGAGCTGTATCGCGCGTTCTTAAAGACACAGGAGGAATATTCCTTCTACACACCGCCACAGCGGGAGGACTATCTTTTACTGGAGACTTCCTTTGAAGCCCAGGTGCGTTTGCTTCTCAGCGCCGCGCTGAAGGAATACGACGGAGGCGAGGATCTGAGCGCTGCGGCTTCAAAAGCTTTGCAAGATCTGCAGCAATATTACGGGAAATAGGCTTAAATTTTTCGGTCGGCTGCTGTAGGGCGGGGACATGTCCCCGCCCTACAGGGATCGGTTCGCTGATTTGGGTGCGATATAATCGCATGATATGTAACTGCTTTTTTTGGGGGGAGCGATGATGAGCAGAATAAAAGAGATTCTCCGTCTGACCGCCCAAATCAAGAAGCAGAGCGTCAGTATGCAACGGCGTCTGCTGCTCTATTGGCTCTCTATGCTGTTGGGCATTGCCGCAGTGCTTGTTCTGATCCTCAGCGCTGTCGGCGTTTTTTCCAATGATGCGCAAAATGCCGGTGAAACGCTGCAATTGCAGCTCGATAATGCACAATTACAGCTCGAGCAGCATATGGAGTCGCTGGAAGCCAACAGCATTGCCCTGTCCGAACAGATTTCAAGGACACTGGAAACTCTGCTGACCGGAAACGGCGTGACGATGGATGACCTCAACGATGATCCCGAGCTTTTGCAAAAACTCCAAGAAGAACTGATGCCGCGCTTATATATGACGCTGCGCTTATCCCGATGCAGCGGCGTTTATATGGTATTCAATGCAACGGTCAACACAGCTGCCGAAAAAGCGCCGCATTCCGCAACCGGCATCTATTTGCGATATGCAAACATCCATGCCACGCCTGCGGCGCAGCCGGATGTGGTCTTCTTCCGCGGAATTCCGGACATTGCCCGCGCAGAGCGGCTGGAACTGCACAACCGCTGGAATTTGGAGTTTGACACCGAACATTTTCCCGGCTATGACGCTTGGATGGAGGCGGAGGTGGAGCGCTTAGCGGATGCCTGCTGCTGGACGGAGCGCTTTCGGCTGACGGACACCTGGGAGGATGTTCAGCTCCTGTGCGTTCCCATACTGGATCCAAATGGCAAGGTTTGCGGTTTGTGCGGTGTGGAGCTGTCTTCTCTTTACTGTTATTATTCCTATCCTGAGCTGAACGGTTCCTATGGCCCTCTGATCACATTGCTTGCGCCTGTGCAGGGTGGAAAGCTTTTGCTGGAAAAGGCCTTGACCGGCAGCGCCGACGGTACTTTCCTGGCAGACACCGATATTCTTTCCGTTCAGAAGGGCAAATATTTTAACACATATTTTGATGGAGGCAACCGGTATATCGGACTGCACTGCAAAACCGGTATTCGCGGCGCGGACGGAAACGAGCTGGTCGCGGCGGTGCTGATCCCCGAAAATACTTTTATCGCATACCGTAATACCAACCGTCTGCTCCTGATCGGATGCTCGGTACTGTTATTTGTGATTGCACTATGCTTATCGATCTTCCTCTCGAAACGTTTTGTCCAGCCGATTTTGCACACAATTCAGGTCATCCAATCCAACGAGATTCCGGAAAACAGCATAACCGGCATTTCAGAGCTGGATGAATTGGTGCAATTTGTACATTCCAAAACAAACGAAAAGATATCGCAAACCGCGAATGCCTTACCGCCGAACATTGAGGAGTTATTCCATACATTCTCCGAACGGGCAAAGACCCTTTCTACGGCGGAACGAGGTATATTGAAGTATTATATTGACGGACATGAGATCACGGAAATTCCCGATTTGGCGTTTGTCAGTATCCACACCGTGAAAAAGCACAACAGCAATATTTATCAAAAATTAGGCATTGCTTCCCGGGATGAGCTGATGCTGTACATTGACCTTTTCCGCCGCCTCGATCGTCTGAGCGAGCTGACGGATAGCGTCTGAACGCGCGGCACGCTCGTGCATGTGATCCGATCGACGGGGACGAAGCCGGAAAGTCAGCTCGTCCTGCCTGTGTACAAATTGCACAAAATTCGAACCGGGATTTGTGCAAACTATACTTATTCTTGGGCTACTTTCCTTGTAAAGTATGCTGAGTACCATTGTTTTCCACCGATGCTTATGTTATATTGTGGCTATCCGAAACGCAAAGGACGGTGAATATCGTTGAGAGAAATCGTAGATGCCATCTTGAAGGATTGCTCGACGCGGGAAATATTTTCCTTCTCTGTCCGCTGCGCCGAATGCGGGGAAGTCTGGAAAAGCAGACAGATCCGTTTTTCAAAGGCGGGCGTGTCTCCGCTGAGCGAGGGGAAGCGTATCGTATTCGACACCCTCTATCAAAAGGAACGCGAGCGAGCGAGAAACGCGGCAATCAGGGATGCGGCAGAGAGCTTTAATTATTGCCCCATTTGCCGCAGAACGGTCTGCAATCGATGCTTCCTGATCTGCGAGGATCTGGATATGTGCATTCACTGTGCTTCTCAGCTAAATGAGCAAGGCGCTCCGGTCATGCCGCCTCTTATTGAGGCAGTGATATGAATGGAAAGGATGAAAAACAATGAAAAAGAACATTAAAAAACTGATGGCTCTTCTGCTTGCCCTCGTACTCTGCACGGCGATGCTCGCAGGCTGCGGCGGCGATAAGGAGGAAGCGCCCAAGACAGCGGACGAGGTCAAGGGCGAGACCTATGACGCAGGCAATGTCAGCGCACTTGTCCCGAACGGATGGAAGGCTTTCCCGGTGTCTGATATGCTTGATGAGTACGACGGCGAGAATGATCCGACCGCGTTGCAAATCTGCAAGGGCGGCGAGGATGAATTCGATCTCTTTACCAAGCCCTATGTTCAGATCAACTATTATCCGGATACCAGTATGTATGTCTCCTCGGACTGGTACGATGATGTCGTTGATCTCGAAGCGAAGCAAATCGGCAACTACACCTGGAACGGCTTTACCTGCAATAACATGGGTTATCCGACCGCCGTGCTTTATACGGATGGTGATGTGCAGATTCAGATCACGATGATCCTTGAAAACGAAGGTAACAAGATCGCTCTGGAGGACGCTGATGTGCAGGCGATCATTGCCAGCATTCAAGTGAAGTAATTCAAATTACATACTGACCACCGATGGAAATTTCATTTTCATCGGTGGGATAATCTCATATCCAATAGGGAGGAAGCAAAAGATGGGTTTCTTCGGCAAATTGTTTGAAAAGAAAAACTGCGATATTTGCGGCGGCGAAATCGGACTTTTGGGCAACCGTAAGTTAGAAGACGGGAATCTCTGCAAGGAGTGCGCAAAAAAGCTTTCGCCGTGGTTCTCGGAGCGCCGCCAAAGTACGGTAGAGGAGATCCGCGCCCAATTGGAATATCGCGAAGCAAACCGCGCGGAGGTCGAAAAGTTCCATGTTACACGTACGCTGGGACTCGGAACCAAAGTGCTGCTCGATGAGGACGCCGGGAAATTCCTTGTGACCTCTGCGCAGCGCTGGCAGGAGGCAAATCCGGACATTTTAGACTTTTCGCAGGTTACGGGCTGCGATGTGGATATCGACGAGAGCAAGACGGAGGAAAAGCGTAAGCTGCCCGACGGCAAAGAGGTCAGCTATAATCCGCCGCGCTATCATTACAGCTATGAATTCAACGTGAACATTCACGTCAACAGCCCGTGGTTTGACAAGATCCGTTTCCGTTTAGGGAATAACGTTGAGGTGGATTCCGTAAGCAGTCACATCGGCAGTCGCTTCACCACGATCGTGAATCCGCGTCAAGATGTAGAATATCAGGAGCGCGACCGGATGGCAAACGAGATCCGTACGGCTCTGACGCAGGTACGCCGTCAGGTGCGCAAGCAGGCTGAGGAGGCTGCCGCGCCGAAACAGGTGGTCACCTGTCCGTGGTGTGGAGCGACTACTACGCCGGATGCCTCCGGACGCTGCGAATTCTGCGGCGGCTCCGTAAATGATTAACGCAGACTGTTTTGGTTCTCTTACGAAATGAATCGGCATCATCCAGTGTTGATCCGCTGCGGCGGTAGACAATACTAAGAAAAAAAGGAGGTCAAATGTTATGGAACAGACTACACCGAAGGGCGCAAGCTTCTTGAAGGTAACCGGCATCCTCATGATCATCGGCGGAGGCATTTCTCTGATCCTTGCTATCATTGCCCTGCTGGGTATCGCGGCACTGGCAACGCTTGGTGTTTCTTCCGGCATGCTGTATGCGGCAGGTTTCCTGACGCTTGCCAGCGCGGTCGCTGAACTGGTGACCGGCATCATCGGCGTTGCCAATGCCAAACGTGCCGAAAAAGCAGGCTTGTGCATGGCATGGGGCATCGTTGTTGCGGCGCTGTGCGTTATCGGCTGCATCCTCACCGTTGCCGGCGGCGACGCTTTCCCCGTGTTCTCGCTCATCCTCGGTCTTGTACTTCCCGTGCTGTTTATCATCGGCGCAGCGAAGAACAAGCAGGGCTGATCTATCACATAGGCGGCAGCTTGCTGCCGCCTATTCTCTTTGCATGGAGGAGCAAAATGAAAAGGAGTATTGCACTTCTGCTTGTGCTTGTTATTGCGTTCACTTTGACCGCCTGCGACGGAGCAAAGGACAACGACCCCAATTTAGGAAAGTATGTCGGTGCGACGGTCGAAGTATTCGGCGAAGATGTAAATATCTCCGAGATATACCCCGAAGGTGAGAACTATATTGAGCTGCGCTCCGATGGGAAGTGCGTGTTTACACTGGACGGCGACAGTGAAAGCGGTAATTGGACCCTCAACGGAAATGATATCGTTCTTACCATTGAGGATGTGGATTCTACAGGTACGCTGAAGGACGGTGTTCTGACAATCGACTTTATGGGCGAAGGCATAACGATGACCTTTGTTAAGGACGGCGCGACCGTTAAGACAGATGCTGCAAGCAAGCCGATATTTAGACAGCTATTCCGATTATGAGGACTTCACAATGCAGGATGTAATGATCGCAGGGTATAAGACTGTCCAAATCACCTATAACTGCTGGGGAGATTACTATGTTGACACTTACATTGACTTCGGTGAGGATGCCGGGGAATATGCGGGTATCTGCATCAGTGTGCGCTCTTACAACAGCTTCGAGGAGTGCCGTTCGGCTGCAGTGGAGGCGGTTCTCTATTCGATCCAGGTAGTAAACTAAAGAAAAATCATCGGGGAGCGGCATCCGGCCGCCGCCCCAAAAGTACTATATAAACAACGGGGGAATTCCGATGAAAAAGCTTATGGCAATTGCGCTTGCCCTTCTTTTTCTGTTTTCTTTGACGGCTTGCGGTGAAAAAGAACCCACGAGCAGACCCTTTGAGAACATCACATTGCCTACCACGGAAAGCACTGTGCCGACAGACGCTTCCGCTACGGAACAAACTTCCGCCCCCTCGGAAACGGAAGAACCCACAGATCCTACGCCGGAAGAGCCGACAACCGGTGCGGAAGAGCTTGTCAATGAGTATTACAACGACGCTGGGGAATATGAGTTCTCTTACGACGATAATACCAGCGATACCTTCTATTATTCCTTTCATTTGCCTGAGATCACTGAATCTACCAAAGGTGCCTTAGCGATCAATCGGTCAATCACCGAGACCTTCGGCGCGCTGATCGAGGAAGAATACAAGGCGATGGAGGAAGGCCAGTTTCTGAACTACAACATTGTGAACTGGTATCCTTCCTTCTATCGCGACCTGTTGGTGCTGGTGATCTCGGCGGAAAGTATCAGTGAATTCTCGTCTTTCGGTGTGTACTGCTATAATTACACCACAGGTGAATGGCTGCAGGGCAGTGCGCTTTTGGAATACCTGTATATTGAAGAAGAGGGCTTCCTTGAGGCGACGCGTACGGCGGCAGAAGAATGCTTTATCTCCTACTACGGCGATATACCCGAAGAGGACAGGGAGTTATACGGCTATAACGAATGCCTGGCATGGACGGTCTCTGACGATAACATCAATTTGGACAATCTCATGTTCTATCCGGATGAACAGGGAGAGATCGTTGTGATCGCGCGTATCGGCTCCATGGCGGGCGCGGAGTGGTATTATCATTATATCTATCCGGAGGTCGCTTTCGGCTGACCCGGACCATATCTTAACGCTGACGGCAAGCGCAGCCGCCGTTACAGTTTATACCGTTTCTTATGACACGGCTGTCTATTGTGGCGGAACCTATGATATTGTGGTCGGTGCGAACGGCACGAACCTGAGATATCAGTGGCAAGCCAAAGGCTCCGGCAGTTGGTTTGATCTGGAGGACAACGATGCCTATTCCGGAACGACAACAGCGCATCTGCAATTCCGACCCAATGAGACGTTTGAAGATGGCGGAGAAAACTGGGAGAGTGTCGGCTTTCGATGCGTCGTGAACGGCAACGGTGCAGCGGATGAGGAAAACTGCACGGTATTCAAAGAGGGCGGTAAGTATTACTGCCGCATTCGCCTCACGCCGGCAGAGGGCTACTATTTCCCAACGGAAAAAACCACGATCAACTATCGTCCCGCTTATCTCTATACCGGCAAGGTCAGCGTCAATGGTGAACCGTACAATGACAAAATTTACTGTAACGCGGATGGAACCTCGATAGTCATTGACTGGTGGGAGGATGCTGCGCAGCCTGAGTTGCGGCAGCATGAGATCACCGTGACCTATGCAGACGAGAGTGTCAGTGTCGCAAAGGACGGCAGCCTCATTTTGACGGCATTTCACAACACCCATCCTGAGGCAAAAACGTCAAATTCCAATGGTATGAAGCCGGTGTGCAGGAGCAGTGGGGAACCGCTGTCAGCGGCGCAACGGATTGCAGTTTTGTCGTACCGACGCAGACCGTGGGAGTAAAATACTACCGTTGCCATATTACGGCGGAGCTGGACGGAACGGTGATCTCGACATCCGTGGAGAAGTTCAAGTGCGTGAAGGTTACAGTCGAAGCGGCTCCGATGAAGCCGATGTCCTTTACCGATGTGAAGAATTCCGACTGGTTCTGTGAGGATGTGCAATATGTCTATGACCGCGGACTCATGGACGGTGTCGGTAACAACAAATTTGATCCGAACGGAAAATGCACGCGTGCTATGATCGTGACGATTCTCTACCGCATGGAGGGAAAGCCTGCGCACAGTGGCTCAAATCCGTTTACCGATGTCAGTGGCGGACAGTGGTATACGGATGCCGTCATTTGGGCAGCGGAGAACAACATTGTCAACGGTGTCGGCAACGGCAAGTTCGCACCGGATACGGATATCACCCGTGAGCAGCTTGCAACGATCCTATGCCGTTATGCGGTATATCATGGGGATTATAACAAGGAAGACAGTGTTATGCTTGTTACGTTCGCTGATCAGGATAAGATATCCGACTGGGCGGGAGACGCAATGAGTTGGGCGGTCGGTGTCGGCTTGCTCGGCGGCAGCGGCGAGAAAGACGGTCTGTACCTGCTGCCCGGCGGCAATGCGCTCCGTTGCCAAGTCGCAGCCATCTCCCATCGCTTTTGCGTTGCTTTTAAGGAATCCTGATACTCACTACCGATGAAAAAGAAACTTTTTCATCGGTGGCGCAACGCCATTCGGCGTTGCCTGATAACGCTCGATGATGTAAAATTCAGATAATCGACAAGGAGGAACAACATGAAAACCAAGAAAATGATCTCTGGACTACTGGCGGTTTGCCTGCTGCTGTCCTTAATGCCCGCGCTTGGCCTGAGCGCCGCTGCCGCAGATACGGAGACACTGTTTTATTGCGGCTTTGAGGCAGACGAGGATATGACCAACTGGCAGTTCCGTGATGCCGACGGTGACGGCTTTAATTGGGAAATATATGATGAAAAAACGGGAGGAGTAGACTTTGGACATACGGACGGAACGGCCGCTCTATTCAGTTTTTCGTTTGACAATAGTACCGATCAGGCGCTGGCACCGGACAACCGGGCGTACACTCCGGAAATCACGCTTCCTACGCTGGGCGAAATATTCCTTTACTACGATGTTTTTGCGCAGGATCCCGAATGGTGGGGGGAACACTACAGCGTTTATGTGTCCGTACCCGGCGAGGGGGAGACCCTGCTGCTGGAGGAAACCCTGAAAGAGGGTGAGGACAAAAACTCGCCTGCACACCGTTCGATCGACTTGTCAGCCTATGCAGGCCGGACGATCCGAATTGCGTTCCGACATCATAATGTCAGCGATATGTTCGCCATTGGCTTTGACTCCGTGAAGGTGGAACGGGTCCTGCCTTACGATATTGATAAGGTGTCGATCTATGTAGAAGAGCCCGTGGTTGATATGCCGGTCTCCAATATGTTTGATATCGGCGAGGGCTGCATGGGCTTTACCGTTGCCAACGTGCAATGGGAGCCGAATGATACGCAATTCAAAGCGGATCAGGTGTATACCGTGGCTGTAACATTGGAAGCGAGCAGCGGCTATCGCTTCACCCGGTATGTCGATCCTTATATCAATGATAAGCCTGCGACCATTATTTCGAGAACCGAGGAAGAGATGAAGATCACTCTGACCTTCCCCAAGCTCCAGCCTGCAATGCCTTCGATGTTTTTTGATGACGTCAAGACCTCCGACTGGTTCTATCATGACGTGGAGTATGTGTATTACAACCGTTTGATGGGCGGCGTAGGGAACAATCTGTTCGACCCGAACGGGGAGTGCACACGCGGCATGGTCGTCACGGTGCTCTACCGTATGGAGGGCAGCCCCAAGCACAGCGGTGAGAATCCCTTTACCGACCTGAAATATGACTGGTACAAGGACGCCGTTATCTGGGCTGCGGAGAACAGCATCGTCAATGGCGTAGGCGACGGCAAATTCGCACCCGATGAGAATGTCACCCGTGAGCAGCTTGCGACCATCCTGTGCCGCTATGCGGCCTTTAAGGGTCCGTATAACCCGGATGACTGCGCCATGCTTGTTGGCTTCAAGGATCAAGATAAGGTCTCCGACTGGGCGCTTGACGCGATGAGCTGGGCAGTTGGCGTCGGTCTGATCGGCGGCAGCAATGAAAAGGACGGACTGTATCTGCTGCCCGATGGCAATGCGCTCCGCTGCCAGATTGCGGCGATCTTCCACCGCTTCTGCACTACTATTTGATCGACTGTAGGGTCGGGACGTGTCATAGCCGCATGGAGGAACGACGGGATGCGGACAAACTTGTTCCTTTGTGGGAGACATGTCCCGCCCTGCTATGGCTGTTCAGCGATGTGCCAATCCGGTGCAGGTGCCATTGAATGCGGAAGAGCAGTCTATTTGTACGGCTTGCCGCATATCATGAAACAATCAGCCAATGTGAATTCAAAGAACTTCAAGGAGGATACATATGCTTGTTACCATTCAAAAGCTCCCGACGACTGCTGCGGAATTTGCTTCAATGCCCCAAATGGATTTGACAAAGCCGGAGAACACCTGCGCCATGCTGCTTGTGGCATTACAGCTCTATACCAAAGACAAGAATGCAGGCGTTGAGGCGGTGAATCTGCTTCGCGGTCCAAGACCGTTAAGCCCGTATGACGTTCAGTTCCTGCGCGACCGTCTGTGCGATAAGCTTTACCTTCCCCTTGCGTATTTTGACGGTGCAACGCCGGAGAACAATTACACGCCGTCACAGCCGCTGACGCTTCAGGTTCTTCCTGATCCGCGCCCGCAGGACGTGGAGGAGGGATATCTCCGTTTGTTCCTCAAAACCGCCGGAGCGGACTCGCCCAGACCGATCAAGCTCCGCAGAAAAGGGGAGAACTGGTATCTTTGGGAGTACTCCTCCATCCTCTCCGGCATCCGCATTCCCGTCAAGGATGACCCGTGGGCATAAAAACGCCACAGTAGAGCGGGGACATGTACGCGGCGCCGCCGACCGTGTATGGACAACGCGGGCGGCTAATAGCCGCCCCTACAACCGACGAACCAATCTGCGCTGTAGGGGCGGATATCATCCGCCCGTTTGCAGAAACTTTTATTTTGCACCAATGTAGCAAAAAAACGACCGCCGCTCCCTTGTGATTTGGGGGAGCGGCGTGATTCTTGTGTATTGGGGTGAATTACTTGAGTGCTTCGCTGACTGCAACCGCGACGGCGACAGTAGCGCCGACCATGGGAGAGCCATGCGGAGCATGGCGGATGGGAATGAAAAAGCGGTCTGCCGGTGGCAGACCGCTACATTACCCATGGAATGAGAAGAGATTCGATTAGCCTTTGAGTGCTTCGCTGACTGCAACCGCGACGGCGACGGTAGCGCCGACCATGGGATTGTTGCCCATGCCCAAGAAGCCCATCATTTCCACATGGGCGGGGACGGAGGAAGAGCCTGCGAACTGCGCGTCGGAATGCATTCTGCCCATGGTATCGGTCATGCCGTAGGAAGCGGGACCGGCTGCCATGTTGTCCGGGTGCAGGGTACGACCTGTGCCGCCGCCGGAGGCAACGGAGAAATACTTCTTGCCCTGCTCGATGCACTCTTTCTTGTAAGTGCCGGCAACGGGATGCTGGAAGCGGGTGGGGTTGGTGGAATTGCCGGTGATGGAGACATCGACGCCCTCATGGTGCATGATGGCAACGCCCTCACGGACATCGTCAGCGCCGTAGCAACGGACATTGGCGCGCTCCGTTTCGGAGTAGCGGATCTCGCGGACGATCTTCAGCTCACCGGTGAAGTAGTCAAACTGCGTCTGAACATAGGTGAATCCGTTGATACGGGAGATGATCTGGGCGGCATCCTTGCCGAGGCCGTTGAGGATAACACGCAGCTCTTCCTTGCGCGCCTTGTTCGCGTTGCGGACAATGCCGATTGCGCCTTCTGCGGCGGCGAAGGACTCGTGACCTGCGAGGAACGCAAAGCACTTGGTCTCGTCACGCAGGAGCATTGCACCCAGCTTGCCATGACCGATGCCGACCTTGCGGTCGTCAGCCACGGAGCCGTCAATGCAGAATGCCTGCAAGCCGATGCCGATCGCCTCAGCGGCGTCCGCAGCGGACTTTACGCCGGACTTGATTGCGATGGCAGCGCCGACGCAATATGCCCAGCAGGCGTTTTCAAAGCAGATGGGCTGAATGCCCTTGACGATCTCGTAGGGATCAAAGCCCTTTTCCTTGCAGATCTCTCTGCACTCTTCAACGGAGCCGATGCCGTACTGTGCGAGGACACCGTTGATTTTGTCGATTCTTCTTTCGTAACTTTCAAACAAAGCCATTGTGTGTACCTCCTAAAATTACTCGTGACGCGGATCGATGTACTTGGCTGCGTTGTCAAACTGACCGTAGTGACCCTTGGCCTTTTCCAACGCGACATTGGCGTCGTCGCCCTTCTTGATGAAGTCCATCATCTTGCCGAGGTTGATGAATTCGTAGCCGATGATCTCATCATCCTTGTTCAGTGCGACGCGGGTGCAGTAGCCCTCTGCCATCTCGAGATAGCGGGGTCCCTTTTCCTTGGTGGCGAACATCGTGCCGACCTGGCTGCGCAGACCCTTGCCGAGGT